>JAUWLJ010000091.1 GCA_030613705.1 Chloroflexota bacterium | reverse complement strand
TGGTAGCGGTTATCCCGGCTGGTATAACGCAAATCTTGGTGATATGGAAGCTCGGGGACGTAAACCAAGCCTTCATCGGAAAGGAAGGCTAACGGGTAAGCAACCCAATAATTCGTATAACCGTAATTTTCTCCTTGATATCGTAAAAATTCGATCAGATCCAGATCGTATTGGTGGTCTATCTGTGTGACCACATCAAACTGAGTGGTCACTCCAGGCGGATGGTTGCGCGCCACCTGAAGTGTACCCCAGAGATGAAAGGTTAATACTATCCCTACCGCGATCCAAACAAACCTTCCCCATCTTGCATGCCATTGCCATACTGCTTGGGCCGCGAATATTGCCATAACCACTCCGACAGGCAGGAAATACCGTCCAGATGGATCCGCACCAAACGATGATAGGATGAAACCAATAACAAAAATCAAAACTACTCCACTCAATAGTGGCGAGTGGGAATAATCCGCATCTCTTGGATTGAGCTGTAAATCGCTTTTCGTCTTTTTCACAGTATAGACGATCACACAAATCCAAAACATTAACACAACGGGAGCCAGGGGTAGAGCCAACCAGCGGATTTCCCAGGGAGGACGTAATCCGAGCATAACTGTCGTCCCAAATAACCCCAAATTAAGCACATGCCGGAGAATTTGTCCAATCAGATCCAATGACTCAACTCCCGCAATGGCACTCCCACTCAATTCATTTAACAGGTTTGATAGGCCGGTCCGTTGAGCGTAAGCCCACCACGGGATCGCTCCAAATACTCCTCCAACCAGTACGGCGCCCCAAATTCTCGACTGGTATTTTGTGTCTGTCTTCTCGAAGGCATTTGGATTGAATTGCGCATTTCTTCGCCATGGAAAAAGGAATTTACTCAACCGAGAAATCGGTTCATAATGGGCGCATTGCCAGATTAGATAGATGAATGCAGGGATAGTGTAAACCAAAGTCAAACCAAACACCCACAGACCAAACCCGCTTAAAAATCCCAATCCGAACCACGGGATTAAGGATAGATTTTCTTGGTTGATAGAAAAGTCCTTCATTATCTTTATCGTGGTTAATAAGATTAAATTCCCAATCAACAGCATTTCTCCATAACCGCCCATTGAGACAGTCGTGTACAGCGTTATGCTTATATTGGGTAACGCTAAGAACCAGGCAGCCAGGACGCCGACTTTCCAATTTCCAGTCAGCTGCTTCCCTAATAAGGCAGTAGTTATGATGGTCAGCGAATAAAGCCCAATTTGGACGAGTCTTACACCCCAGACCTGGTTTCCGATAACCTTGAACATTCCTGAGATCAGGTATGCGTCCAGACTGCCCATATACGACTGGCCATAGAAGAATACTGGGCGTTCCCCTTCCAGAATGTGCCGCGCCATCAAAGCCACAATCGATTCATCGGCATTAAATGGCACAACACCTGCCAGGAGCAATCCAACTTTGAGCAATGCAGCGACCAAAACTGCTCCAGCCAGGCCAATTGTCCATCCCCTGGGGATTTTCATCTTATTCCGCATAACAGATCTGTCAATCACCTTTCGGATTGCTTGGCATATAATTTCGTTTGTATTGTAGTCTTTATCTACTGTTGGCGGAATTACATTTCTGTTAATTATGCGTACTGCCATTCGTTCTCACTGGTTGTTCATCCTGCTGCTCATAGTATTGAGTGCATTTTACATTTCGGGTGTGATCAAGGTACCCTTTCACCCCGATGAAAGCACCTATATTTTCATGAGCGCAGATTTTGAGAGCATTGTTGATAACCCGTTTTCCATGGTCTGGGACGCTGAAGATCCACTAACCGACATTATTCGCTATCGATTGATCGATGCCCCACTTGCCCGTTATCTCTTAGGTCTAGGTCGGGCATTGACTGGATTGCCTGCACCTGCAGTAGATTGGGATTGGTCTGCCTCTTGGGAGGCCAACCAGAGTTCAGGAGCTTTACCCAATGCTCGCATGCTTCTAATCGAACGCTTGGCGATAGCCAGTCTATTTCCATTCTGCTTACTATTACTCTACAAGATTGGATTGAAATTAGGTGGACGTTTGATGGGTATTACCGCGATCTTGCTGTTCAGCTTACATCCTTTGTTACTGTTGCATACAAGGCGTGCCATGGCAGAGGGTGTGCTGATGTTTGGTGTGATTCTGACCTTGTATGCCTTCACAAAAGCGAGTAAACACCCATTATTGGTTGGATTAGCGGTTGCTGTAGCCTTCAATGCAAAGCATTCTGCGATCCTTCTGCTACCCATCGGGCTCATTGCAGTCTGTTGGCTCCCAAATTCAACTACAAGAAAGTTTTCCAGAACCCTTATTAATCTGAGCGGATACTTAATTGGATTCATGCTGCTGACTGCATTTCTTAATCCAGTTATTTGGCGTAACCCTTTCGCGGCCACAAAAGAGGCTTTAAATCAACGCCAGAATCTACTCAATCGACAGCTGGCAGATATCAAAAGGATTTCCCCCGCTCAAGTACTCCAGACTCCAACCGAACGGGCAGCAGTTACCCTGGCACAGTTATTCATCGCACCACCGATTTTCTCTGAAGTGGGGAACTATCGCCTCCAAACCTCCAAGGCGGAATTCGAATATCTGAGTACACCCGGCAACAACTTCTGGCGAAATTCACTCTCTGCTGGGATTACCCTCGGTTTAACCTTGCTGGGCATGATTGCAGCATTTCGTGTCTCATCTTCCGGGGACTTCAACCAGCGGAGGATCTTGATCCTATTCTTGCTTTCATTCCTGGCGATGATAATGGGGATTATCTTGATGATCCCGTTAGCTTGGCAGCGTTATTCAGTCCCGTTGATACCCTTTGTCTCCATATTCGCAAGCCTAGGTTGCGTTTGGGGAATCAAAAACTCCCGCAGGATTTTTTCCCACGGGAGATTGCCTTCGCGATTAACCCAGATACTCGCGCAATTTACGCCGGATAGCTGGATGCCTTAGTCTGCTCAGCGCCTGGGCTTCTATCTGCCTGACACGCTCTCGTGTGACCCCCATTTTCCTGCCAACTTCTTCCAAAGTATATGCTTGCCCATCAAGCAATCCATAGCGCAGCTGCAGAATACGTACCTCCCTGGGAGGTAATCCGTCCAGCACACTATCAAGATGTTCCCGCAGGAGGTTATAGGTTGCCGTGTCATCTGGAGCAGGAAATTCATCATCCTGGATGAAATCACCCAATACTGAGTCTTCCTCATCGTCAGTCGGTGTCTCAAGCGAGAGCGGTCGCCGCGCCACCTGGATCATATTCTCCACTTTTTGAGGTGTCACTTCCAGCGCAACTGCTAATTCTTCCACGGAAGGATCCCTTCCCAACCTCTGAGTCAATTGGTGCTGCACCCTCAGCAATTTATTAATCTGATCGCCCATGTGCACCGGCACACGAATCGAACGCCCTTGATCAGCGATGGCTCGGGTCACCGCTTGTCTGATCCACCAGGTGGCGTAGGTGCTGAACTTATGTCCGCGCCGGTAATCAAATTTCTTGGCTGCTCGAATCAGACCAATGTTCCCTTCTTGAATTAAATCCAGGAAAGGAACCCCCCGTCCCATATACTTCTTCGCCACACTGATCACCAAACGTGAATTTGCAGTGATCAAATGTTCACGTGCAGCCCAACCATCTTCGATCAGCATCTGTAATTCCTGCCTTCGATAAGGTGTTACATTACCTCTGGCTAGTTCTTCGCGCGCCAGGCGTCCACGTTCGATTCGTTGCGCCAGCTCAACCTCTTGTACTTTAGTTAGCAGTGGCACCCGACCAACTTCCTTTAAATATAGTCCTATCGTGTCATCTGTATCGATGTTCGCCAGATAATTATCCTCTGGCGTTCCAACCTGGGCAGTTTCTTCATCACTCTCTTCCTCCTCAGTAAGTTCTTGCTCGGTTGGACCTGCGACACCAGGATCTTCAATATAGGGAATGCCAGCACTCACCAGTGCAGAAAACGCTTCTTCTAACTGGTCAACATCTTGCTCCGCTTCCGGAAATAATTTTAGAATATCATCATAAGTAACAAAAGTTTTTTTCCTGCCAAGTTCAATCAACTTGGCTACCGCATTATGACGATCTTCATGTTCTTCTATAGAACTTAGCAGTTCCTCATCTATCATTTGCTCTCCAAAACCTTGAAAAACTGGGATAATATTTCTCTGAATTTATTATCCAGAATACAACATTTCCTATCCAAAATCAATACCCAATTTGAATTTGCTAATTAATTAAACATGGATCTAGATTTGACATACGCTAATTGCTCTGCTCACATATCTTGAGGAATGGTTGGCGTCCAAGAAATCACGAAGATTATCAAACCTATTAACCGATTTCCAGCGTAAAATCTGTTTAAATTCTTCCCGAGACCCCACGATTGCCGTCTTAATTTTTATATTTTCCGCAACCCTCCGGTCACCGAGGCCTTTACCCAATCCACCATTCATTTTTATAATAATGCGCTCTTCAGAGCGACAAATTAAAAAGCACGGCGAATATTCCAAATCGCCAGTGCTTGTATAGGTTTTAATCAATTCCTTAACGGCGATGCTGTTTTTATTCCGCCGATATGGGATTCCTTACTTCCATTACCCGGTAACACTATACAACAAAAAAAATATCCAAGTCAAGCAGTTTATTCGGTTCTAATAAAACCCTAATCTTATTGTGGTTCTTGACACATTCGCATCCCCCCTGTACAATCTGACCAGTTTACAAGTACCACAGCATTGGTGAACTAAATCCAAATAATTATGCAGTCGTAATTAATTTACAAAAATCGATGTCGAAGAGACTTTGTTTTCAACATCCCTGCAACTGCAAGAAGGGCAGAGAGCGCATCCAAGTTGATCCCAAAATCCGTTGACATAATATTTCCTGTCCAATCATCAAATTTCAACCTGGAGGAAGAAACAATATGTACGGACTTGATACCTTTGAGCGAATAGCTATCTGGAGCGTCCTGGGGATTGCCATCCTGGGTTTGTTGTACGCAGTTTTTTTGCGCAACCAAGTTTTAAAGGAAGACAAAGGGACACGCGAGATGCAGGATGTTTGGAATGCCATCCGGGAAGGTGCCGACGCTTATCTTCGGCGCCAGTTAAAGACCATATTGCCCCTGATCTTCATTCTGACTATCGTCCTGTTCGCTTCGATTTATATCGTCCCACCGACATCGGAGGCATCTGTATGGTATTGTATGGCAATCAAAAAAGTTCCTGCAGAGTTGGCCGAACAATGTGTCGAAACCCTCACCATTCCTGAGACCCAGCAAATCAGGACCTATATTGGGTTTGGGCGAGCGTTCGCTTTTATCTTGGGAGCAGGATTTTCCCTGGCAGTCGGACAGATCGGTATGCGCATGGCTGTTCAAGGCAATGTGCGCGTTGCCTCTGCAGCCAGGTATTCATTTGGTGACTCGTTGCGCATCGCTTATCGCTCTGGGACGATCACCGGCATGCTCACCGATGGATTGGGTCTTTTCGGAGGTACGCTGATCTTCATGATTTTTGGGGTTGCGGCCCCGGATGCCTTACTTGGCTTTGGTTTTGGGGGAACATTATTAGCTCTCTTCATGCGAGTGGGAGGAGGTATCTTCACCAAAGCTGCAGATGTTGGTGCTGATCTGGTCGGAAAAGTTGAATTTGGGCTTACTGAGGATGATCCTCGCAATCCAGCTGTGATCGCCGATCTGGTCGGCGACAATGTCGGAGACTGCGCGGGAATGGCAGCTGATATTTTTGAATCGTACGAGGTTACCATCGTCTCCAGTTTGATCTTGGGAGTCGCTTTGTTCAGTATGACTGGCCACGTGGAATGGATCATTTTCCCCCTGATGGTACGCGGTGTTGGCGTTCTCGCATCCATCGTAGGAACATACAATGTGCGTAGCAGTGATGGCAAGAGTGGAGATGCCATGCGGGCTATATTTACCGGCTTCCTCACCTCCGCTTCCATCTCCGTCGTATTATTCGGTATCATCTCGGTGTTCTACATGCAAGATGTGCCGGGTGGCTGGTGGCGACCTTTCCTGGCGGCTACAGTAGGTGTCATTCTCGCAATATTAATTGACAGATTGACGGATTACTTCACAGGAACCCATGCTAAACCTGTCCAAGAAATCAAGAAATCTGCTGACACAGGAACTGCCACCTTGATTCTGTCCGGAATATCAACTGGATTCGAATCCTCCGCCTGGTCGGTGTTGCTCTTAGCTGGCACAATTTTTGCATCGATCCTGATATTCGGCGGCATCTCAACGGATCCAATGCTCGACTTTATTTTTATCTTGTATGGTGTCGCCATGACTGGAATCGGAATGTTGACATTAACTGGAAACAACGTTGCCATGGACTCGTTTGGACCAATCGCCGACAATGCCAATGGGATTGGCGAGATGGCCTGGCATGATAAAGACGACGAGGAAACAAACAATGCCAAGAAGATTATGGCTGATCTTGACGCCGTCGGAAACACAACCAAGGCTATCACCAAAGGTATTGCTATTGGCTCAGCGGTAATCGCCTCAGTGGCGTTATTTGGCTCATTTATCACTGACGTCGGCCGAGTCGATCCAACCGCTTTAGCAGACGGTATCCGGGTATCAATGCCTATAGTATTTGTCGGCATGTTAATCGGTGGAATAGTGCCCTGGCTCTTCTCCTCCTTCGCTATCCTGGCAGTCAGCCGGGCAGCCTCCTTGATTATCTTAGAGGTCCGACGGCAGTTTAAACTGGGAGTTTTAGAGGGTGAAGTAGAGCCAGATTACGGACGTCCAATCGAAATATCCACCAGCGCAGCACAGAAGGAATTGGTCCCATTAGCCCTCATTGGCGTTCTTTCACCGATTATTGTCGGACTAGTCTTCCAGGTGGAAGCGCTGGGCGGATTCTTAGCTGGTATTATCCTATCAGGACAGCTCCTTGCCGTTTTCCTCAATAACTCTGGCGGTGCTTGGGACAACGCTAAGAAACTTATCGAGGATGAACCCGCAGATCCAGAAAATAATCTTGGGAAGGGTTCTGAGCGGCATAAAGCCGGCGTGGTTGGTGATACGGTTGGTGACCCTTTCAAAGATACCGCTGGACCGGCCTTAAACCCGATGATCAAAGTGGCCAATTTGGTGGCTCTGATCGTAGCGCCAATTGTTGTGACATATAAGAGTTTGGGATTCTCGGGTTGGTTGATTGTAATTCTTGCTGTCGCCGCTTTGATTTGGGCCATTATTCAGAGCAAGAAACCAGCCCCCAGCCTTAAGGAGATCGATGCCAACCCTTCGACTGGAGATTAATTATCACGTTTAAGCACCTTGGAAAGGGGTGAGTATATGGCTCGTATAACTTTACGTGCCTATAATCGCGATATAGAAGCAATAATCGATGGCAATCAGATCGATGAAGCCTTCGCTCATTGCCGCAATATCCTCGAAAGTTACCCAAAGAATATAGACACTTACCGATTAATGGGTAAAGCCTTATTAGAAGCTCAACGCTTCGGTGATGCCTCAGATGTATTTCATCGCGTTTTATCCAGTGTTCCGGACGATTTCATCGCTCACTTGGGCATGAGTATTATCCGAGAAGACGAGAGTAATCTGGATGCAGCCATTTGGCATATGGAGCGATCGTTTGAAGTCCAACC
>JAUWLJ010000075.1 GCA_030613705.1 Chloroflexota bacterium | reverse complement strand
GGATTCGCTTCATCAATGAGACTTCGGGGGGCCCAGCGTGACGGGCTCCCCAAAGTTGTAATTGCCTGGTTAAGGTACGTAGATTTCGTTGGCTTCTAAGAAATAGTCCAAATTGGATTTATCCACGTAGTTGACTGCCGTGAACACCTGGCTTGGACCCGGATTGACACTTGCGGCAGTGTTATCGGATGTCAGCGGTGCCTGATTATAGTTATATGTGTACAACGTCAGCAGTGCCCAATAAGCCATAGCGGCATCGTTTTGGGCTACCGTACCAGTCACCACACCTTCCCGAATCTTTTGCAGCACATCAGAGTTGCGGTCCATGGAAACGATCTTGACTTTACCCACCCGGTCTAATTCCTCAACCGCGGTTGCGGCGCCAATTCCACCGGTTGAATCCGTCGCCGCAAATGCTGCCAGGTCGGGGAAACGCTGCATGATATCTTTCGCAGTGTTGACCGAGGTGACCGTATCTGCCTTGGTGTCACCCACCTGGACTACTTCAATCCCGGGGTAAGCATCGAATGCGGCTCGAAATCCGTTTTCGCGATCATCAAACATACCGACCCCCGGAAGACTGAGGATGGCGACCTTGCCTTCCCCATCCAGGGCTTCAGCCAGCTTTTGCCCGCCTACATAGCCCAGATCATACTGGAATGACCCCACAAATGCCAAACGTTTTGTATTTGGTAAGTCACCCAGAATGGTTACAACGGGTATTCCTGCGTCAACCGCTTTGTCGATTGATGGCTCGAGAATCGGTTCAACCGCAAATACCGCAATTCCCTTCGGATTCCTGGCAATAGCTTGATCAAAAGCGGCAACCATGGCGTTCATGTCGTATTCTGCAGGGCCAACATAGCTGGCTTTGACTCCCAAGTTATCGCCTGCCCATTGCCACCCATATTTGTGAGCATTGAAGAACTCTAAGTTACCCATGGCAGAGACGTATATATATTCATCCTCGCTGCGATCTTCCATCTGATCACCGGATTCGCCCTCACTGGGAGCTGACTGAGTCTGGCAACCGGACAGCGGTATCGCTAGGGATAGCAGAATTACCACCATCAAGGTAAATAAGACTTTGCGCTTCATGTTTCTACCTCCTTATATAATATAGGTTTTTCAGTTTTTTCGAATTGCGGCATTTCATTCAGCTATCATTGATATTGTCCCACCAGCCCCTAACATCTGTCTGCAACTTAATTCCTTGCCGCATCAAGTATCAACATCTCATTCTTCTATACCTGCACCTCCTAGTGTTGCTGTCTATAGCCTCGAGTTCTTAGTTCTCAGAACAGGAACGTTACAGCCTCATGGAAACACCTGATCTAAAGGTTTTTGTCCCAAGAGGATTGCTCGCGCGTTTTCGGCAGCCACATGCCGGCACTCATCGAGCGATTGAACAGAGACATAAGCGGAATGGGGGGTGATGAAACAGTTGTCCAGTGAAAACAGGGGATTGATATCGGGTGTCCAATCGTTTAGCTTGGCCGGTTCCTCTTCTGTATCATCTAGGCCTGCTGAGGCAATTTTGCCTCCAACCAACGCCTGATAAAGGGCGGCATTGTCCACGCACTTTCCTCGAGCGCAGTTGATCAGTACTGCCGTCTCTTTCATCTTCTCGAAAGCGGCTGCATCGACGATATGATGAGTCTCTGGTGTGTATGGGCACATTACATTGACTAAATCCGCGGTCTTGAATAATTCATCCAGCTCTACTTTACGCACCCCGTGTGTACCCATCAGGCTTCTTGAGACATATGGATCGTAGGCGATGATTTCGAAACCGAAGTCGTCCAGCTTGCGGGCAATATTTTTGGCGATCCTTCCAAAGCCTATCATTCCCCAGGTCGAATTGCGGAATCGGAATATCTTGCCTCCCGAAGCGCTCCAGTGCCATTCTCCTCGCCGAGTGGCCTGACTGTACATCGGTATACGTCTCAGCAGCATAAGCCCCATTGTGATAGTGTGGTCGGCGACCTCATCAATACTATAATCTGGAACATTTGTGACGATCATGCCGTGCTCGTAGGCTGCTTCTACATCGACAATGTCAACTCCTGTACCATATCGACAGATGGCCTTGCATTTTTTGAGTTTCTCGATCGTGCTGCGATATATCTTGGCATATTGTTGTAAGATGACGTCCGCGTCTGCCGCCAGTTCTGCAATGTCTTCTCCGGTTTTACACTGCAGTCCGATCACCTCAGCACCAATAGGTTCAAGCACGCGGCGTTCGATATCCAGATTCGGATAATCGTAATCGCTTACATAAACCTTGAACTTTGACATTCCTGATACTCCAAACAGGTTAGCTTTTTGGATCAACCAAGTTCTCTTACTTGACTTCGTGTTGATAGGCGCCAGCGGAATATGTCAGTTCATAACTGTGGCTGTAAATTTCAAAAACGATGCCGAAGGGATCCTCAACGTAGACCATTCGATAAGGTTTCTCGTCTGGATAATACTCCCGAACGGGCATGCGCTGCTTACCGCCATACTCGACCACCTTCTCCAGCAGGCCTTCCAGATCGGGATCCTGCACACAGAAATGGAAAACACTCGTTTTCCAGAATTCCAGGTTGTTTTCTGGCTTCTCGGAGTTGCGGAACTCGAACAGCTCAATGCCGATACCATCACTGGTGACCAGGTGTGCAATTCGAAATCCTCCATACCCCGCACCAAACACATCATTGCACATCATGCCAATCGCAGTATCAGTTTCCTCAGTAATCTCTGTGGGGGGCATGATCACATAAAACCCGAATACCTCAGAATAGAACTTGACTGCAGCATCAAGGTCCGGTACGGAAAGTCCAATATGGGAAAAAGAACGTGGATATGTCATTTCAGCCTCCTAAATATTTTTAGCGAGCGGTTCGCTTGCCACCGCCCATTACATCTGCTTTCATCAGCGCTTGTGTCTCGACTTTCGTTACAATTGGCAGATCAAACATTAAAGTCTGCTTGAGGCGGGTTGCTGCGTCACCAACCAATATGCCTTTTTCTATTCCATCAGGGTTTAAACCCTCAGTCAGTAATCCATAATAGAATCCGCCGTTCCAAGTGTCTCCGCCGCCCAGACGATCCATCAGCACGATTGGTTTTACAGCTGGAGAGCGGAAATAGAAGCCATTGGCATCCATGACAGCGGTCTCCCAGCGGTGCTGCTCAAAGGTATCTGGATAACGGATCGTAATAGCAACAATTTTCGTCTCGAATCGCTCACTAATTTCATGGGTGAATGCTTTGATATCATCATCCTCTAAATGACCTATGTCACCTTTTACGATCTGGTCAGCGCTGTATTGACCGCATCCAAACCCGTAGATCTTTGCCATGTCCTCAATTGTGGTAATAAATATGTCGACATAATTCTGAATCAAAGGAGTCATAACTTCAGCACACTGCTCCTTTGTCCATAGCGTTCCCCGATAATTGAAGTCCATCCCCACCCAACAATCTGCAGGTTTGGCGCTGATCGCTTCTTCGAATGCATATAGCAGGTGATTGTGCTCGTAACCGCTGTGGGTTGCCAATCCGAAAGAAATACCTGAAGTGTGGAATAGCAGGCAGTCTTTCAACGCTGCTTCCCAATCGACCATCCCCGCGTCAAGCCTGCTGGCGGCGGAATACATGCGCTGGTACCAGCCGGTATTCTTACGAGGTGTTCGCCCAATTTCATAAATAAAGCGTCCAATCGGTTCTGCTTTGGGTGCCCAGACAATATGATCGGTATTGATGCCCTGTCCCCGGGCTGTATCACGCAGCAGCCACCCATAGGGATTGTCCGGGACGCGGGTGATATATGCAGAGGGAATACCGAAGCGAGCAAGCAGCATAGCAAGCGTATACTCACTCCCGGCGAAGGCGATATGGATGATGTTGGTCATCTCCGCTCTCTGCATGTCAGCCGGTGTATCCCGCAGCATGGTCTCACCAAAGGTGACAAAAGCTGAACCTTTATTAGTGAATTCGCTCAAATCGTCTTTTGTAATATCCCATTTAAGGGCCTGATCGCTCATCCAAACAGACCTCCAGTAGCATCATCCTTTACCATGGCTGGCGGGGAGTTGACAGAAAGTCTGGTCCGTCTCTGCCCACGGCGACATTGTCTTCAATCCGAATGCCGCCAAAACCCGGGATATACACACCGGGTTCAACACTGGAAACAATTCCCTCTTTCAAGGTTCCGGAGGCTCCAGGCATCAAGAATGGTGTCGACTCGTGGAAGCGGAAACCGAGCCCATGTCCAGTGACGTGCACGAAGTATTCACCTAATCCTGCATCATCTAGAACTTTGCGTGCGGCGATATCCGGATCTTCATAGGAATTACCAGGAACCATCTGGCGGCTGGCAGCCTGTTGAGCCTCCAAGACCGCATTGTGAACCTCCCGTTGACGGTCATTTGGCTCTCCAGCAATCGCCATATAAGTTAAATCTGAGTAGTATCCATCCATTACCGTAGCCAATTCAACCATCACCAAATCCCCCTCTTCAATGGCTCGGTCAGTGGATGGGATCAACAAATTTGCCTTTGTTGTATTTATCGGACCAGAGGCAACCTCGGCTTCAGCCCAGACCAACCGGGCACCCTTATAGCCAGCTCCTTTTTGCCGTATTGTTCCTTCGACCATCGCACTGATCTGGACCTCGGTCATACCTGGCTGAAGATCACTCAGGAATTTCGCGGTGCCCATTTCCGCTAGTTCATTCGCTACCCTCAGCCGCTCGAGGTCGTAGCTGGTTTTTATCAGTTTGGCTGATTGCATTAGATCGGTTGCATCAAGTAAGGTTGAGCCAGCAAAGACTTCATCCAGCATAGCAGCCCAGGGTGCAGCGGGAATGATGGGTTCCGCATGGCGGTAGGTTGTGGCCACAACTTCCAGCTCTTTCTCTACCCCGATCCTGGCGGAAGTTAATCCCAAGGTATCGCGGATTTCACTCAAATGCTGCCGATAGCTGGTATACAGATCTGGATCTTTTAACAAAGCCCAGCCAAATGGAATGATCTCAGCCCATTTTGGGTTGCCCCAGTCTGCTTCAACCTCCGGAATGAACAATGTCGGTTTACCCTTTTGAGGTAATATAGCGACAGAAATGCCATGGTGCGGCCAATACTCAGTGATATAGACCACGTTCTCTGGCAATCTGCAGACCAGGTAATCAACTCGAGCTGCAACCATCAATTCCTGCAGGCGTCTGACGCGCTGGGTTTCATAATCCGACATTAAATCATCTCCTGTGCTGTTTGGTGGGGACCATTTCTTTATCTTCGCTCTCTGTTCGATATATTCAGATATGCTTCTTACAATCTGCCAAATTCCTCCAACAGCTCTTCCACGGTCTTGCCTTCACGGATCCTGGCTCGAGTTTGTTCTTCCATTTCTGCCTGGTGGCTTGCCTTTTCCAGCACCTCAGCCGCACTCTCTAAAGGCACTACGGTTACCCCAACCTCATCACCAATAACAATGTCTCCTGGATTTACAACTACTCCTGCGCATTGGATAGGTACATTGATCTCAATCGGTTCCATACGACCGGAAACGATTGTGTGAGTAGAACGGGGGACGATTGCCTTAGCAAATATATAAAATCCAAGGTCACGTGTTTCATCAGTGTCTCGAATCGCGCCGTCTACGACTGCTCCGACGACACCTTTCATTTGGCATAAGCCTGCCATGAGACCTCCCCAGATTGAAGTTTCAGTCTCTCCAGCTGCATCAACAACGATTACATCACCATCTTGTGCGACGGATAGTGCATCCAGACAGTCTACCTGGTTGCCTGGTTCGAGGCGAACTGTAAGGGCAGGTCCTGCAAAGCGAGTTTTTTTATCAATGGGCTTCATGAAACTGCGCATCACGCCTGCTCGCTCCTGGGCATCTGCGACCACACATGATGGGCTGTACACCTTGAGCAATTCTTTGAAACCTTTCAATACCTCTGGTGTGGGAGTTTTCTCTCTTTGATTGATAACTTTGCGCATCCTTGGCTCCTTCAATTATGTGATTTCTTTTTTGTATCCCAGATTTTTTGAGATGTTGTAGGCGGCTCTTAAGGTTCGATCGATTAATTCCTGATTTTGTTCTACGGGATCGATGCGCCCACTTGGACCTGACACACTGATCGCGGCGACTATTTTGCCATACTGGTTGAAGATTGGCGCCGCAACACAGCGCACTTCTTTCTCGTGCTCCCCCATATCGAGAGCAAAACCTCTCCGGCTAACATGCTCGAGATGATTCAATAATTCAGCCTGGCTTATAATGGTCTTATCGGTATATTTTTGCAGGTTAACCTTCTCGATGTTGTCTTGGATAAAGTTCGGGTCGCTGTGAGCCAAAAGAGCTTTACCCAGACCTGTGCAGTATGCAGGTGCCCTTCTGCCGACTCTGGAGGACATCAATCCTATGGCGTGCAGTCCTTCTAATTTCTCCAGGTAAACGATTTCCATGTCATCTAAGACCCCCAAGTGGACGGTCTCCATTGTGTCATCTCGCAGCACTTTCATTTCCAGCAGCGCCGCTTGACGTAGTTCATTACCGGTGTGGTAGGCTCGAGAGAGCTCCAGACATGCCAAACCAAGCCGGTAATTCCCGGTTGAGTCTTCCGATTGGACCAGGTTATGAGATCGGAGTGTGGCTAATAAGCGGAAGGTTGTGCTGCTGTTGATATCCAATTCCTTGCTCAGCTCGGTCAGTGTACGCGGCTTCCCATCCGCGAGTGCGTTCAGCACGCTGACAGCTCTATCAACCACGCGGATGTTATAACGTGCTGACTTCTGGGCTTTGGCCACGGATTCTCCCTTCAAGTAATAACTTCGTAGACCTTAAGTTCACTATCACTGAACATTGATTTCAAGCGAGGCTTGAGAGCAGTGTGTGATTCGGAAGCACGCCAACTTGCGGCAGCATCGCTAGACTCAAAACGGAGAACCATCTTTAAATCTTGATGGTTCTCCGTATCTTTGAGCAATTCTGCTTTGACGAATCCATTTGTGTTTTCCATAGCAGGGCGGTATTCCTGTTTGAAAAAAATCCCGAACTCTTCTACTTCTTCAGGCAAGACCTGGAAAGTGATATGACGTTCAATTCCTTTGCCCATTTCATCCACTCCTGCCCTTTTGAACTTCTTCACGGTAACGGCGAGCGTTTTTGCTGATAGTCTCAAATTCCTTTGCTTCCAGCAGCTTTGGGTTGATCAGTGAGCTGCCAACCCCTACGACTTCGGAGCCGGCGCGAATGAAATCGGCGGTCGTTTTTAAATTCACTCCACCAACAGGTACTAGCTTGACCTGCGGTAGTGGTCCTTTCACAGCTTTGATATATGCTGGCCCTCCCACACTTGCTGGGAAAACCTTAACCATGTCAGCACCGGCCTCCCAGGCCGTGAGAATCTCGGTGGGTGTATAAGCCCCCGGTACAACTAGTATTGAATAGCGCTTGCAAGTCTCGATCGTCTTAAGGTTCAAAGTAGGGCAGACGACAAATTGAGCCCCAGCGAGAATCGCAGCCCTGGCAGTTTCTGGATCCAGAACAGATCCCACGCCAAAAATCACTTCATCACCGTATCTGGCTGTAGCCTCCTCTATTACTCTTAGTGCACCAGGTGTTGTCATGGTTACTTCGATGGTGTTTACACCGCCTGCGAGTACTGCATCTGCGGCTGCCAATAATTGCTCTGAGCTATTGGCACGCATAATCGCCACAACCCCGATTTCCCGGATTGAGTCGCTAATATTGTTTTTCGATATGCTCATATTAGCCTCCCTATGATAGGTTTGAGTTAATTTTGGGGATGATTTCAAGATGGCGGCGCATCTTTTGAGAACTGCGAGGGCTTTTCATAATCATTGTGAAAATTCGCATCAGTTTTTATGTAACGAAAATCGTTTTTATCTAGTGAAATTATAACAAATCTTTGTTTGCTTGTCAAATCTTTTTCTAGGAAGCGTATTATCCAAGCCTTTAACTTTCTACGGCGTGTGAATGACTATGAATCAAACTTTTGAATTAATTACCAATAGATGGGAAATTCAATCTAAGGACAGATGCTGGATTATTGCAATTGAACAACAAGTCATCCAAATCTGGATGACTTGTGTTTAGTATGGTGTTTTATAAGCTACAAAGTTTGGCTGGTGAGGGAGAGTCTAATCAAAAAAAACATTTACGGATTTGGATGCTGGTGATCACACATTACATTTTTCAGGCAATTGGTAAGTGATGTCCAGGCATCGCCCTCGGAGTAGAGGCAGTAGCAAGATAGATCAATCCTCGAGGCAAATTCAACTGGCGGAGTCAATCCAATAATTAAGTGTCGAAATAACCTATTTATCTTTGGAAATAGCGATCTCCCTCAACGCCTCTCCAAACCTCTCGATCTCCTCCACCGTGTTGTAATGCAC
>JAUWLJ010000108.1 GCA_030613705.1 Chloroflexota bacterium | reverse complement strand
CGTGATCGGGTTGCCAGGTCATTTGCCATCATCTTGCTGTGTGTTGTCTTCGTATCTGTAGGAGATGCTCTTACCAGCAATTCCAGTACGGCGTCTCAGCTGGAATTTTGGATGCGTATCCAATGGATCGGGATCAGCTTTCTGCCACCTGCATATTTACATTTTTCCGACAGCCTCTTGGAGACAACTGGACGACCTTCCCGTGGTCGGCGAAGGAGGCTGGTGTGGGTCCTGTACATCCTATCATTTGGATTTGTGCTCACCTTACCAACAGATTGGCTCGTGGGTCCCTTGGTTGATGATGTGGGGTCAATACCCCACCTTCAAAGAACCTCGCTTACCTGGGTGTTTGCTCTATACTATGTCGCTGCAATCTCCCTATCAGGTGTCAATTTCTGGAGAGCTTACCGGCGAACTGTAACACGTACCAGTCGCCGCCGAATGCGCTACCTGCTTTTAGGAGCTCTAGCACCGGTCCTAGGTTCTTATCCTTTCTTGTTATTTGGTTCAAACCTGGCGATCAATCACCCTTTGCTTTTCTGGTTGGCGGCCACTATAAGCAATATGCTGGTTTCGGTACTGCTCGTCTTAATGGCATATGCGGTGGCCTTCTTTGGCGTTTCCTGGCCTGATCGAGTTGTGAAGCGGCGCCTGTTCAAGTGGCTGATGCGTGGTCCAATAACTGCATCGATCATCATCACTCTGGTCACTGTCGTCAATCGATATGGGGAAGCGCTGGGTCTCTCAAATCCTGTTGTGGTTCCAATCGTGATGGTAACCAGTTTGTTGATCATGGAACATTTAATCACCTTGGTTGCACCATTTTGGGAGAGATGGCTGTTCCACGGTGGAAACCCGAATAAACTGCAATTGATCCAATCACTTGAAGAACGATTATTAACTACCGGTGATCTTAAAGATTTCTTGGAATCGGTATTGGCAGCCTTGTGCGACCGGCTACAAGTCACCAATGCATTTATCGTTGTGTTTATTACTGATATCCCAGAGATGCTGCTGACTCTCGGAGATCAAAGTCCATTTGAGGAAGTCGACTCACAAGCCGATCTTCTTAGTGTGGTTGCGAAGAACGGTGGGGTAGGGGTGAAGCGCGCGAAAACAGAGCGATTATTTTCTTGGCAAAATTACTGGTTGACCCCTCTTTTTGAAGAAATTAACGGGGAAGAGCGGTTATCTGGAATAATCGGGGTAGAACGCAATCCCGAAGGCACGCTTGATGAGGGTGAAAACGAGGCGATTATAATTTTGTCCCGCAGGGCTGAAATGGCATTGCTTGACATCCGCATGCAGCAGCAGTTATTAACCTCTGTCGAAGAATTGACACCCCAGGTGGAATTGATCCAAAGATTGCGAGCAGCTGCACGTTATGATGGAACAGAGGTGCTTACCGCTTCGGAGATCCCTTTGGATGATCGTGATATGTCCAAATGGGTAAAGGATGCTTTAAGCCATTATTGGGGGGGACCCAAGTTATCTAAAAGCCCTCTCATGAAACTGGAAATCGTTCAACGGGCGATTGACCAACATGAAGGCAATCCAACGAATGCGCTGCGTTCGATCTTGCTGGAAGGTATTCAAAGGGTTCGTCCTGGTGGTGATCGGCGGTTTACAGGGGAGTGGATCCTCTATAATATATTAGATTTGAAGTTCCTGGAGGGGCGAAAGGTGCGCGAGATCGCCATGCGGTTGGCGATGTCAGAAGCAGATTTATACCGTAAACAGCGTGTAGCAATTGAAGCTGTGGCTGGTACGATCATTGAAATGGAGCAGCATGCCAGAAAGGAGGAGATCACTGACAGACATAAAGAAGAAGTGAATCTTTCATCGTAATGGAGGGCACCAAAAAAGCACTATCGATCAAAGAGGTAAAGATTAATGGTAAACAAAACATACTCAGAAGGATTGCAAGGGGGTCCACAGCCCTTAGATGAATCTTGGTGGGCTGCGGTATTGGCGGAAGAAGAAAAAACCGGTGAAACGGGAGGAGTCACATCTCCATCTGAAACAAGCAGGGGTCCTCGACAAGCAATAGTCAATTGGGAGCAGGCACGTAAAATCTATGATTCAGATGAAACGGTGACGCTCGAGGTCATTGACTATAACCGGGGAGGGTTGCTGGTAGAGGGTGATGAGCTGCAGGGATTCGTCCCGATTTCACACCTGGTAAACATCGATTGTGATGCGGGAAATCAGGCAGAAGAAGAGCGCGGAAAACTCTTGAGCGCTTATCTGACATCAGTGTTAAAGCTCAAAGTGATCGAATGTGATCCGGCAAGAGGGCGAGTTGTACTTTCCGAACGAGCGGCGCTGTTTGAACCTGGTCGCCGCATGCAGCTGCTCGAGAATTTGCAGCCAGGTGAAAGGATTTCGGGAACTGTTACTAATGTCACCGATTTTGGGGTATTCGTCGACCTGGGAGGATTAGAAGGATTAATCCATGTTTCGGAGTTGTCGTGGGGCCGGGTTCGGCACCCAGCTGAAGTGGTGAAAGTTGGTGAAGATGTCCAGGTTCATGTGATCAGCATCGATCAAGACCGGCAACGCGTTGCGCTCTCCTTGAAGCGCATGCACCCCAACCCTTGGGAAACAGCTGAGGATCGTTATCACTCCGGTCAGGAGGTTGAGGCGGTGATCACCAGTGTGATGCCATTCGGTGCCTTCGCACGATTAGAGGAAGGATTGGATGGATTAATCCACGTCTCCGAAATGTCCTTTGGAGATGAATTGGTCAAGCCACGGGAGGTAGTTCTGGAAGGTCAGCGTGTGCAGGTGCGGGTGCTGCATGTCGACGCAAATAAGCAACGCTTAGGATTAAGTTTGATCATCGGTCCTCAGGTGTAAAGGCGACAAATCCAGCACGCAGAGAAGATTAATAAGCAGATGACTGGGAATGTCAATCACCGAGACATTTCAAATCATCATTTAAAATTGTAAGCTAAAAAATGAAGAGCTTAAGGGGGATCGCGTTCGGAGTAGTATGTGGCTTCTTGGGGGTTGGATTATTGCTACTTGCTACCAATCAACCGCGTGGTGAACCTATTCGGTTATCCCCACCGCCAACTCCCGCGCCGATAATTGTTCATGTAACCGGTGCGGTGATTAATCCCGGAGTATATTCTCTACCTTCTGGCTCCCGGGTAAAGGATGCAATTGAGAAGTCAGGGGGTTTGTTAAACGATGCAGATACCACTCTGATCAATCTTGCCATGCTGATAGAGGATGGCGAACAAGTCTGGGTACCTTACCAGCTGGATGATGTGATGGATTTTGATAAGCCTGCGGTGTTGGAGGGAGAGCCGACACAAGGCCAACAAACAAGAAAAATTAATATCAACACTGCAAGCCAGATCGAATTAGAGAGCTTGTCTGGGATTGGACCGGTGATCGCCAAAGCGGTGATCCAATTTCGATTGGAGAACGGTCCTTTCAAGGATATCGAGGAAATTCAAGAGGTTTCTGGGATCGGTCCGGTCACCTTCGAAAAAATCAAACCTATTATCACTGTTAAAGGACCACCTGGGAATTAAACCTTTTCAGTGAAGAAAGTGGTCATCCATTCGACAGCCAGGTTAAGTTCATCGGGGGAAGTCGCATAGCACAACCTGAGATATCCCTCACCGAATTCTCCAAAATCGGTCCCAGGAAGGACTGCAACTCCAGCTTCATCTAATAAACGTCTTGCTAATTGACGGACTGGGATTTTAAATGCGCTCACATTAGGGTAAACGTAAAATGCTCCCTGAGGTACCTGGCAGCTAACCCCGGGTATGCCGTTGAGACCTTGAACCAGCAGGTTCCTGCGCAGCTGGTACTCAGCAACCATGGAGGTTACCATCTCCTGGTTTGAAGTGAGAGCGTGGATACCTGCGATTTGGGTGAAGGTAGCGGTGCAGCCGATAGAATGTGTCAACAGCAGCTCAACCCGCTCAGCGAGATCTGCTGGCATGATCCCATATCCTAACCGCCAGCCGGTCATGGCATAGGTTTTTGAAAAACCATCGACGATAACCGTTTGATCAGCCATGCCTGGTAAGGCTGCAATGCTTGATACAGATTCCGCATCATAGATCAACCGGGAATAGATCTCATCAGAGATGATCCAAATCTGGCGTTCAAGTGCAATTCGGGTGATGTGTTCAAGATCGGGGAGAGAAACGATGCCGCCAGTAGGATTTCCCGGTGAATTAAGGATGATCAGCCGAGTTCGTTCATTGATCAAGTCATCGAAGACTTGCAGGTCGAACGAAAAGTTGTTTTTTTCGCGCAAGGGGGCTGGCACAGGTATGCCTCCCGCAACCTCGATCATTGCCGGGTATGTCGGAAACCCAGGATCTGGATAGATCACTTCATCCCCAGGTTCGATTAAAGCCAGCGTGGGAAAAAATAATCCTGGTTTGGCTCCTGGACCAACTACAACCTGACTGGGATCGATCTGCATATTGCGCTGTGCACCAGCATGATCAGCAATGACCTCGCGCAGCTGTGGTAAGCCAGCAGGAGGATTATAGCGTGTGTACCCAGATTGGATGGCATTGATCCCTTCCTGGCTGATATGGGGAAAGGTCTTGCTATCCGGTTGTCCGATCTCCAGATGAATGATCTTTTTCCCCTCAGCTTCAAGTGCATTAGCCTGGGCCATCACCGCATAAGCCCCCTCAGGGTTCAAATTATCGAGGCGGCTGGCAAATGGCATGGGTAAATTCATCATATCTTTGGCAGGACGATAGCCTCCTGCTTTTGGTATTTGCCTTTCTTATCTGCATAGGAAACATCACATACCTCGTCGGCCTGGAAGAACAAGACCTGGGCAATACCCTCATTAGCGTAAATCCTTGCCGGGAGAGGGGTGGTGTTGGATATCTCTAGGGTGACATAGCCCTCCCATTCTGGTTCGAATGGCGTAACGTTGACGATGATGCCACAACGGGCGTATGTGGATTTCCCCAAACATACCGTGAGCACATCCCGGGGAATACGGAAGTACTCGACCGTGCGAGCCAGAGCGAAAGAATTGGGAGGGATTACACATATCTCTCCTTTGAAATCTACCATGGAATTTGGATCGAAATTCTTTGGATCGACAACCGCTGAGTAAACATTGGTGAAAATCTTGAACTCTTCAGCGACACGGATATCATATCCATAAGAAGAGAGGCCGAACGAAATAACGCCATCTCGAACCTGGTTGTCTGCGAATGGTTCGATCATACCTTGCTCTAATGCTTGTTTGCGGATCCAATGATCGGGTTTCAGTCCCACGATTACCTCCTGATACTTTGAATTTTATTACCAATTGCTCGCGGAAAAAACTTTATTAAGGAACACCGCTTTCTCCTCTGGGGTCATCAATCGCGGACGGGCGTAATCCTCGAACACGATGGTGATTAATTCATTGCCCAGATATTCCCCATCATAAAACACGTGCATATCGATAAACCCATCATCGCAAGCAAAATCTGTGCAGAAATGGTACTGGTCGAAGAAAAGGTTGCCCAGTCCGTAATGGATGAAAGCGTTCCTGAAAAATTCCATTCCCTGCGGTTGGTGGGCTTGGCTGCCGCTCACGATGGATGCTCCAGCCTTGGCAAGTGCTCGAAAATCTCTCACCTGGTCCGGTTGTGGATAGTAGGTGTAATACTCAAAATGCTGGAAAGTGGCGATGACCTGATATCCATCTTCCACCAAGCGAGCGATCTCCTTTTGCATCCAGTCATAATCACAAGCGACAGCACCGGGTTGATTTTCACTGGCAGTGGCATAACCACCACCTTTGCCATTGCAGCCGATGAAGGCGATGCGATTACCGTTATGCTCGATTAAACGAGCCTGACGGGCATCTTTGTGGTCATATCCACCGCCATAGTAGATCCAGTCCCGCTGTTCGTACATATCCAACGTGTAGCGCATCGCATCTGGTCCCCAATCACCAAAATGATCGCCGGTTAGTTCGACGATATCGGTGCCCACTTCTTCCAATAATTCGATATATTCAGGGCGGCTGCAAAAGCGCAGATCCGCCTGGGTTGGATTGGGGAAGTGGCAGTCAGGGGTAAAGGGGATTTCGTTGCTGATATGTGTCAGGTCAGCGTTGCGTAAAACCTGCCCAATATCGCGGGCGGGATAAGTGATGCCGTTGCGGTGCATCGTAAATGCAGTTGCGCGCACTAGGGCAGTGACCCCGGTCACGGCGACTGTGGTTAATAGATTTGGATCGCGATTTGTAACGGGCAGATTCGTGTTCTCAAGCAGTTCCTCCACCAGCTGATGGTCCCCTTGGAAAGAAATTGGCACTGTTAATGCATAGCTGGTCCAATCAAACTCCTTCCTGAGGGGAGATTGACCATCGACTGCCAGCACTTTCCAGCCTGGTTCAAGGGATTCGAAAGGGACAATCCCCCAGGTTGGACGCTGGTCCCAGGCATATTCAAGCAATTCTTCAGCGGGGAAAATCTGTGTGGCTTGCGGGGCAGGGTCTCCCCACCAGGCAGAGAATACGCTATAAGTGCTATCATTCATTAAGAGCGGTTGCCCAGCAAAGGGACCGGTTGGATTACCTTTCCAGGATTGTTTAATATCGCCAATTGAGACCTGATCGGTGATTGTGGGAAAGGGTGTCACCAATGCATAAATCCATTGACTGATCGGCTGCTGATCGCCTACCGTCAGGCGTACCTGGCTTACTTCTGGTGACTCGACCTGATTGAAATCCGCAGGTAATGTCAATTGGGAGCTCAAATTCGTGGGAAGAAAAGGAGCGGTCCAAATCGAATTCGGAGAATTTTCGATGACTGGTGCTGGTGATTGGGTTGCTGAAATTGTAGGTGTAAAAGTTGTCAGCGTTTCAATAGTGGGAACAGGTGTATGCAGATCTAAG
>JAUWLJ010000257.1 GCA_030613705.1 Chloroflexota bacterium | reverse complement strand
TACCGCAAGATGCATATCCCGGATGATCCCCAATATTATGAAAAATTCTACTTTACCCTGGGTGATCTAGGTTATAAGGTCTTTGACACAAAATTCGGGAGAATCGGGGTCTTGATCTGCTGGGACCAATGGTTCCCCGAGGCTGCCAGATTGCTTGGTCTTCAAGGTGTAGAGATCATTTTTATCCCCACAGCGATTGGGTTTTCCCGTGCTGCAGAAGGAAACACATATGACAGCGCCTGGAAGACCGTCCAGCAGGGGCACGCGGTGGCCAATGCCTGTTTTTTGGCAGCGATCAACCGGGTTGGTTTTGAACTGGATCCATCGAGATCAAAAGATCTGATCCAGCCCGGTGGAGTTGGTCCAAACGGAGAACAGGGCATCAACTTCTGGGGACAGAGTTTTGTCGCCGACCCGGATGGGGTGATTGTCAAAGAAGGGTCTAAAGATCAGGATGAGATCCTGATTTGTCCTGTTGATCTGGCACAGGTTGAAGAGACTAAAAGACTATCCTCCTTTCCATATCGGGATCGGAGAGTTGATAGTTATCAAGATCTATTAAAGCTTTATTCCGACTAATTACTATTAGAAACATCGAGGAGAATAACATGCCAAGCCCAACTCCCCCAATCGAACCCCTGGTTCCTTCCTACAATATCCGCATTCTGTCCGATGAAAAGCTGGAACAGTTCAGATCAGGCACGCTCCAGATCCTGGAAAAAACCGGATTCAAATGCCCCTCGGAACGGGCGTTGAGGATCTATGCTGAGAACGGCGCCAAGGTTGATTTTGAGAACCAGATCGTAAAACTTTCAGAAGATGTGATCATGAAGGCCCTTTCCACGGTGCCCCGTTATTACACCATGGGGGGAAGAACGGAAGCCTTTGACCTGGACCTCTCAAAACCAGTTACCTATGAAGCTACGGATGGTACGGGAACAAAAACAGTAGATTATAAGACAAGAGAGCTTCGCTACTCCATTAAGGATGATGTCGCCAAATCCGCTCGCATAGCTGATTATCTTTCCAGTATCAGCTTTTACTGGCCGATGGTCAGTGCCCAGGACCATCCCATTGCTCCATCTCTTCATGAGCTGGAAGCCTCCTTTAATAACACCCTCAAACATGTCCAAACCCCAACGATAGTTGAAGAAATAACCACACGCCACGCAATTGAAATGGCCAGGGTTGTGGCTGGAAGTGAAGATAGATTAAAAAACAATCCCCCGCTGTCCTTGTTGATCTGCACCATCGCACCGCTGGCAATGGATGAGGCAGCTATGGATGCTGCCCTGGTGGCTGCTGAAGCGCGGATTCCTGTGGGATTTATGTCCATGCCCAACACCGGGTCAACTGCACCAGCTACCATCGCAGGCACCATTGTCCTGGGAGATGCGGAGATCCTGTCCGCGATCGTGTTAATTCAAATGGCTTTTCCCGGAGCGCCTGTTTATCACTCACTTATGCCGGGAATGACCCATCCTCGCACAGGAGCTTATTACGGCCTGGATAGTTACGTCTATGCGATGGGGGTTGAGTTGGCCCATATGTGGGGAGTTCCTACCCTGGCAGGGTCATTCGGCTCTGGTGCCCAATCCCTGGGTTGGGAATTTGGCAGCGGCGGTGGTAGAGCTTCCATGTTATGTGCCTTGTGTGGGGGAGAAACGGGAAGCGGCATGGGTTTGCTGCGGGGCAGCACCCTTTTGGTCCCAGAAGCGTTGGTCCTTGATGCTGAGCTTTATCATGCTGTCAGGGCTGATCTGGCTGAGTTAAATACCTCGCCAGACTATATGGCCCTGGATGTGATCGATGCTGTCGGACCCCGAGGGCATTTCCTCAGGGAGCGTCATACCAGGGAATATTTCCGGAAACTTAGTCTTTCCGAAGTGCAGCGTATACCGGCCAAAGATGGAGATTACCGGGACGTGCTTGAAGTAGCCAGGGAAAAGACGGACTGGATCCTTGAAAACCATCATCCTGAACCACTCAGCAATGAGCAACAAAAAGAGCTAAGCAAGATCGTAAAGGCAGCAGAAAAAGAATTAAAAGAGAAGGAGTAATTCGTGGAAACGTATTTACGGGTTCTTTCAGATGCGGATCGGGATCAGGTCCATGAAAAAACGATTAGGATCCTGGCGGAAACCGGGGTTAGGGTAGCGTCGGAGCTTGGACGAGACTACCTGAAAAAAGCTGGCGCCGGGGTTGATGAGAATACCAATATCGTCCGCATTCCCCGAAAGATGCTGGAAGAATCCCTTGCGGCAGCACCCAAAAAATTCTCTTTGGGAGCCCGGAGACCGGATTGGAACCTGGGCATGAATGAGGGAGAATGTTACTTAATGCCGGATGGTGAGGGAATCACTATCATTGATCATAGAACCAGGGAAGAGCGCCCCGGGACATTTGCAGATTGGCTGGATGCCACCCGGATACTCGATGCCCTTGATGATGTTGGTGTTTATTGGGCCATGGTTGAACAGGGGGATAAAAGAGGGACTCTTGCAGATTCGGTCCACTATTGGAACAGCATCTTTCAGAACTTCTCCAAACATGTCCAGGACTCTTCACCAGATGCCAGAAGCAGCCCTTGGCTGCTGGAAATCCTCCAGGTTGTATTTGGCAACAAGGATACAATCAGGAATACTCATCCATTTTCTTTCCTGGTCTGTCCCCAATCACCCCTGATGATAGATGCACAGCATACCGATGCCTACCTGGCAATGCAGGGCTGGAATATTCCGCTGGCAATAATGCCAATGCCGTTGATGGGAGGCACAGGTCCGGGAAATATGATCTCGATGACGATCCAGGGGAACTGTGATGTATTGGCGATGTTATGCCTGGCCCAGGCGGCCGAACCCGGAACCCCGATCATCTACGCACCGGCTCTCGCTGTGATGAATCCCAGAAGCGGAATGTACAGTGCGGGTGCGATTGAGAGTGGGTTGCTAAGCAGTGCAGCGATCGAGATGGGCAAGTATTACCAACTACCAGTTGAAGGATCCGGAGGCGGAACGGATACATTTTTACCCGGGATCCAGGCCAGCTACGAACGGGCCATGAGTTTATTGCTGGGAATGTTGTCCTGGCCCGATCTAATGATTGGATGTGGTTTATTAGGGGGGTCGATGGTGATGAGTCTGGAACAATTGGTGATCGATGTTGAAATGTTCCGGATGAGCAAGCAGGTCCACCGCGGCATACCAACCCATGGTGAAGCCTTTCTGGATGAGGTTATCCAGCGAGTCGGTCCGGGTGGCAACTTTCTGGGCGAAAAATCTACTGTTATGAACGTGCACTCAGGGGAGTGGTTAATCCCCCGCCTTGGGGTGCACGAAACACAGAAAGCGTGGGAAAACGCTGGAAAGAAAGGTATTCTCGAAGAAACCCGCGCAAAGGTGGAAGATCTCTTGTCCACGCATAAACCTTTACCCCTTGGAGAAGAAATCGAGAAGGAGCTGAAACATATCCAAAAACGAGCCCAGGAAAGCTCGGACGGTTAGTACCTGGCTAAAAAAGCGAAGCTACTCTGGTGAATCACTACAATTATTTTAAAGGAGACGAACATGAAAGCACTAGTTCTTGGAGGCGCAGGAGCCGTATGCAGTGAGACCACCCGGGACCTGGCACAATACAGCAAGTTCGATGAAATTGTGGTTGCAGATTACAACCTGGACGCAGCGAATGAACTTATCAAGGAAATTGGCGATCCTAGAATAAGAGCTGTCAAGTTCGATGCAAAAGATTACGACTCAATGGTGAACTTATTTCCAGGTCATGATGTAGTGATCAGTGGTTTACCCTGTGAATATGACCCGGTCGTCACCAAGGCCTGCGTTGAGGCGGGTGTGAATGGATTGGATGTAGCCACAGAAGAAGACCAGTGGAGCTATGATGCGGTTGCCAAAGAATAAGATGTTGTCTACATCCCTGGCGTGGGTGCGACACCCGGGATCACCA
>JAUWLJ010000007.1 GCA_030613705.1 Chloroflexota bacterium | reverse complement strand
CGCGGGTCGATTCTTGTGGCTAGATTGGGCTCAAGCTCAGATCCTAAAACAAAATACTGCTGAAGATGGTAAAACCGTTGAACTGGTCGCCCAACATGATGGTTATCGCCAGATAGGCGTGATCCATCGCAGATCTGTGATCAGCGATCTTACAGGGAAATGGCTTATCGAAGATCAACTCCTACCCCAAGAGCCCAAGGGGATCCAGCCTGAGCGGAAGGACAAGACCATGGGCTCATCTTCAGCAGATAAAAGAATTTATCGCGCCCGCCTACATTGGCTGCTGCCAGATTGGTCCTGGGAACTCGATGAAATCGAAGATAATTATCAGATATCAATTCGATTGCGCTCTCCCCAAGGATGGATAGTTCTACAAATTGGTATAGATACTGCAACCCAAGAAGCTAACGCGCAACAACCTATTCTTCAGCTCGTCAGGGCAGGTGAATCCCTGCTTGATTCTGATCCGGTTTCCCCAACTTCGGGATGGGTCTCGCCGACATACGGATATAAGATCCCAGCCTTGTCTTTGGCTATCGTGTTGGAATCTCCTTTACCGATAGTATTCAGAAGCCAGTGGGACCTGCCTCAAGATTCATGAGGCTTATTAGCACTTCAACAAGCGACTAACGCACTTCTCGATTGTTCTCATGCACATTCTCCTGATCCACCAAGCTTTCGCCTCAATTGACGAACCAGGTGGTACTCGCCATTACGAAATCGCCCAAAAGTTGAGAGAGCGAGGGCACGAAATGACGATTATCACCAGCCCGGTCAGCTACCTGACAGGAAAAAGTGTGCGGGAGAATATCCCTTGGGTGGAAAAGCAAGAAGCAGAGCCTGGAATCACTGTATTACGCGCATATACCTACCCCGCCTTGCATCGCAGTTTCGTTCACCGGGTATTCAGTTTCTTGAGTTTTATGGTCTCTTCATTTTTCATTGGCTTAACGGTTAAGGAAATTGATCTGGTGTGGGGCACATCACCGCCCATATTTCAAAGCGTAACGGCCTGGGCTCTCGCTCGCATTAAACGAGCTCCCTTCCTGCTTGAAGTTCGTGATCTGTGGCCTGCATTTGCCATCGCAGTCGGTGTTCTGCAGCAACCCATACTTATACGTGCTTCAGAATGGTTAGAACGATTTCTCTACCGGCACGCGGACCAGGTGGTGGTTAATTCTCCTGGCTTCATTGATCACCTGCACTCCCATGGGGCTGAACATGTCGAACTGGTTCCCAATGGAGCTGATACGAGCATGTTTGATCCCCTAGCAAAGGGAGAGAACTTTAGGCATATCCATGGGCTGGCAGACAGGTTTATCGCCCTCTATGCCGGGGCGCATGGAATGTCAAATGACCTTGGAGTGGTTCTGGCTGCGGCTGAGATGTTAATAGATCGAGATGACATCATACTCGTCCTGCTGGGTGACGGTAAAGAGAAACCTGCACTGCAGTCACAAGCCAGGGATATGGCATTGACCAACCTTAAATTCATCCCGCCTATCCCCAAAAAGGAAATGCCTAGTGCCCTGGCAGCAGCAGATGCTTGCATCGCCATATTAAAACCCATCCCTCTTTATGCAACTGTTTATCCGAACAAAGTCTTTGATTACATGGCTGCTGGTAGACCGGTTGTGCTGGCAATGGAAGGTGTGATTCGCGAGGTCATCGAGTCTGCAAATTCTGGTATTGCAATCCCTCCAGGAGATCCAACAGCCCTGGCTGAAGCCATCATTTATCTTGCCGACCATCCTCAGGATGGGATCGATATGGGATTGAGAGGCAGGGAATACAACAGAAATCATTTCGATCGACCAGCCCAAGCAAGGAATTTTGGCAAAATTATCGAGAAAATAGTCAATCTGAGTAAGGTATAATCCATCCGTGCGAAAAATAGTCTCTCCAGAGGATTTATCAGCAGAGGAACTTCGCCGTCTTTTAGTGGAAAAAAGGCGTGCTTCCCGCCAGGAACGTCTTGAAAGATATAGACGCACTGGTCGTGTTGTTCTTGTCGCTCCGGATGTTGATGGCTCCCCCTTGGAAGACATGCGCACCGGGGAATTTGACGAATCGGTCGAGGATCCCTCAACACCCCTATCATCTACGCGACGAAAGCGAATTTTAGATGGACTGCTCCTATTCGTCGAATTGTTAGCTGTCGTGGGTCTTTTATTGCTCCTTTTCAACGGCATAAGTATGATGCGTGAGCTGAATGAGGAGGTTGCCATCGCGCTAGTACAACCAACTCTTACTCCAACGCCTTTGATCGTTTCTGTAGTTTTACCCTCGGGACATACCTCTCCAACCTCGCCAGAAGGCGCACGTCCAAATGAAGCTGAAATCCCCCAACATTTGAGACCACTCGTTCAATCGTTAGCAAATATCCCCATCCCAACACCAGGTCCAGAGCAGGCAACCCGGATTCAAATTCCAGCCATAGGAGTCGATGCGCCAGTCGTTCAAGGTGACGGGTGGGAGCAATTGAAAAAAGGGGTTGGACAACACATCGGTTCTGCTGATCCTGGTGATAAAGGCAATGTCGTCTTATCCGCTCATAACGATATCTTCGGTGAGATCTTTCGCGATCTGGATCGCTTGCAACCAGGAGACGAGATCACAATTTATACCAACCAACGGGCATATTCTTATATTGTCAGCGATAGCAAAGTTGTAGAACCGACCCAAGTCGACATCATGGACAGCACATCCCAACCCACATTAACCCTCATTTCATGTTATCCTTACCTTGTGGACAATCAACGAATCGCGGTAATAACGCGCCTACAAACAGGCAATAATTGAGCTTTGGAGAACTTTCTTATCGATGAGTAAAAAACGAAAACGTAAAAACCGTTCTGGGTCACCATCGGGTCAAGCAACACCATCAGGATCAGGAGCAAGCGCACGCATCCCCGATAACTTTGACCCGGATTACACCTATGTAGTAAAAGATCTACGGACGATTGGTATATTAGCTGCCATCTTTTTAACCATACTTATCATCATATCTTTCTTCATCTAGTTAGTTCCCTGGTTAATTCCCATACCTTTTAAATTAAGGGGAATAATTTTCAGTGTCAGTGGTATTGGATTGTGAAATTAAATTAGACGGGGCAATCAAATTCAGTTGGGATATGTAATTGTGAGATTCGATCTGCATGAATGAAAAAGCCTCATCTCCTCCTTCTCCGGTCTGGAATTCAGGTACCAAACTCGTTGTTGGTCTGACTTTTGTGGGGATATTGGTAGCTTTTCTAATTTATTTCAGATCGATCATCGGCCCTCTACTCCTGGCAGTTATCCTGGCCTACGTTTTACATCCAGGGGCCGCGATCATAAATCGCAAGACCCATCTAAATTGGGGTTGGTCTGTCAACATAATATTCTTATTATTTGTACTCATCCTGCTTGCCATTCTGACTGTATCAGGTTTTGCCATCATACAACAAATGCAAAGCCTGGTGGGTGTGATCAATTCCTTTACTGTAACACTCCCCGACCTGGTGGACAAAATATCTTCTCAGGAATACAGCATCGGACCTTTTAGATTCGGGTTGAGTCAAACTGATCTACAATCCCTCGCCAATCAAGTTCTTGACACTTTGCAGCCCGTGCTGGGGAGATTCGGTTCAGTTCTCAGTTCCTTTGCTGCCAGCGCACTGGTAACACTCGGGTGGGCAATGTTCGTTTTGGTTATCGCCTACTTCTTGCTCGCTCGAACCGGTCAAGTAACGGATGAGATGATCCGGATCAATATCCCGGGTTATAACGACGATATCCGACACATAAATTTGGAGTTTCGCAGGATCTGGAACGTATTCCTGCGCGGCCAGATGGTCATATTTTTACTGGCAATCTTCCTTTATTCAATATTACTGACGGTTCTGGGAGTTCGTTATGCCTTGGGTATAGCGATCCTGGCAGGTGTGGCCAGATTCATCCCTTATGTAGGACCGTTCATCGTTTGGATCGTGACTGCTCTGGTCGCATTTTTCCAGGGATACAATTTTTTTGGTCTGGAACCTTGGGCTTATGTAATCCTGGTCGTGGCATTTTGCCTAATTCTTGACGCTATCCTGGATAACATCGTCGTTCCAAAATTTCATGGTGATACGCTTGGTCTACACCCCGCGGCAGTATTAGTCGCGGCCCTGATAGCGGCGAGATTAATCGGATTTGTTGGATTAGTTCTTGCCGCCCCTGTTCTTGCTTCTATGGTTTTGATCAACCGCTACTTCATCCGCAAGATGTTGGACCAGGAGCCTTGGCCACCATCGGATGATGAGTCGCGAGATACAAATATCCCCTGGAACGAATTTATCGGTCGACTCTGGAAGGGGAGACAGAAAAACGCTCCCTCTGAACAATTAGTGAGTAAGGATAGCAAAGCAGATAAACAACTTTAGAGATTAATACAAATATCCACAGCCAAACGAAATAATTTCTCCCGCACCCCTTTCTTTCTTTGCCATTGCCGAGCATCCCAGTTAGAACCACTGACATCATCCCCACCATAAAGAAGCTGACCGAATCGCACATCCCGGAACTGAGCGATAGACAGGAAGGCCGCGGTCTCCATCTCAACTGTGAGGCACCCTTCAGCTTTCCTCAACTTCACTTTTTCAGGTGTCTCCCGATAAGGCGCATCTGTGGTCCAGGTCTTCACCTTCAAATACTGGAAACCCTGTTCTTGAAGAACAGCTTCCATGATCGCCACCACTTCTTCATTTGCTTGAACCTCCCTACCCGGTGGGAGGTAATGGAATGAAGTCCCCTCGTCTCGCACAGCAGCAGTCGGGATTAAAATTTTACCCACATCAATATTCCGGTCAAGGACTCCAGCACCACCACAAGCGATGAATTTTCGACAACCACGAGCGATCACTTCTTCCATCAAACCTGCAGCCTGAGGTGCACCAACTCCCGGCTGAAAAACCCCAATTCTTTTCCCTCCGACATCCATCTCATAGAGCGGCCGGTTCAGATCTTCCCACTTTTGATGAGCAATTGTCCGCAGGTCGCCTTTCTGCTTGAGATCTTCGATCACCTCAGCAAAAAAACAAAAAATACAATGCTCTGGCGCTCCAATGTTTCTGACTACCTGCTGCGGTTCAATAACCGCTGGAATGGTGGGATCATACTCCAATAATGGATAATCCTCTGATTTCATCTTGAACTCTCCTCTATCTCACCACATTTGAAGCAAAATTATGAGATTTACTCTGAATTGAATTTTGCCCGATTTTCATCGGGCAAAAAAATAATACAACTACACGCATTGAATATCGAGTTAGCAGTTTAGCCTATAGATTGGTCTGACCATATATATTTTCGCGTATTTCGATAACCTGACGTCTTAAGCGGTCATCACGCTCGAGTAAATCTGCGATCTTATCACACCCATACATAATCGTTGTGTGATCGCGACCACCCAAGGTTTTCCCAATCATAGGTAGAGAGATATTCGATTCTTCCCGTAAAAGGTACATCGCGATTTGACGAGGAAGAGCAACCTCACGTGAACGGTCACGACTTAACATGCGGTCAAGATGAACACCAAACGCCTCTGCAACAGATTGCACCACCTCTTCTGGTTCGACCTTTGAGCGGCGGGGCAACAAATCGGCTAAAGCTGTTTCAACAAGCTTGGGAGTAAGGGGCAATCCGCTCAAATCAACAAATGCCACCACTCTAGTCAGAGCGCCCTCCAATTCACGGATATTTGATTGCACTCGTCGGGCAATTACTTCAATGATCTCCCCAGGGACTTTTCTACCCGCGCGTTCAGCTTTAGAGCGCAAGATTGCCATCCGGGTTTCAAAATCCGGGGGTTGTAGATCCGCGGTCAAACCCCATTCAAATCGGGAGCGGAGTCGCTCTTCGAGTGTTATCAACGATTTCGGCGGGCGATCTGACGAAATAACTATCTGTTTATCCTGTCCATGGAGGGTATTAAATGTATGGAAAAATTCCTCTTGAGTCGATTCTTTTCCGGCAATGAATTGGATATCATCGATCAACAAGACATCGATTCGGCGGTATTTCTCACGGAACGCTTGTGTCTTATGGTTACGGATAGCGTTGATCAAGTCATTGGTAAACTCTTCTGAAGAGACGTATAGGATACCCTGTCCCCTAGAAGCGCTGAAATTACCAATGGCGTGAAGCAAATGGGTTTTTCCCAATCCCACTCCACCGTAAATGAAGAGAGGATTGTAAGCCTGAGCTGGATTTTCGGCAACCGCGAGAGATGCTGCGTGGGCCAAGCGATTGCTGGCACCGACAACGAAGTTATCAAATGTATACCTGGCATTCAAGGTTTGATTAATGGGATAGGATATCTCATCTTCGTCATCTGTTTCCGACTCCATTTCAATGCCCCCTACGACCTCTCGATCCTGCCATACTATGAAGCGTACTTCCACCGTACGGTTCATCATTCCAGTCAAAATTCGGAGGACAGTGCTGGATAATCGACTTTCCAACCAATCTCGGGCATAAGCGTTTTGCACACTGATGACAAACATGCCATCTTCATATGAGAAGTAATCCGCATCTCGAACCCAGGTATCATAAGCAGCTTTCGGCATCTCCAATTGAAGCTGCCCTTGCGTTGCTTGCCAGGCTTGCTCAGCTTTCATATACAACATCCTCCTGCATCAGATAGATATTGACAGTATGCAACAAATGGCAATTGTGAACCATCCCAATCACTGCTCTCCTCAGTGAGAGGTTCCACTTCCTATGAATTGTGTACTCGAGAAAAACTACCGCCTGAAGCGATTTCACCCCCAGGATTGATGCGCGGGTTAGGTGATAGTGCATCCCTTGCGACCTCCATTCTAGCAGAGGTTGACCTAAAAAATCAAGAGAAAAACCATACGGAATCTTAAAAAAACTAGAAATTTTAAGAATTCGAATGTTAAAATAATTCCTGCATATCGTCTCAAAACGATTCGATTCAACAGGAACCATAGACCCATCAGTGGGAGAGTCCCTCATCTATACCCCTATATATGGCATTATAAATCGGTTCTCATCATTGGATACTTGCATTCGAGTGAAATGTTAAAACCAGGTTAAGAATAAATCAATGAACTAACCAGACTCTCCCTCCATTTTTTGTCTTTCATCCGGAAAGTTTTCTTTAACATTACGCTAATTTCAGACTCTATTGATCTATATCACCACATTTGACCACCCCAATCGAATATTCTGACAACGATTCTACAAGATGTTAACAGTTTTCTTGCAATCTTCCGGTATCATAACTACAAAGAATATTAGCAAGAGGAGAACATATATGGCAAAGATTATCGGTATAGATTTAGGCACCACGAACAGTGTTGTGGCCGTGATGGAAGGCGGCGATCCGACGGTGATTTCTACCGCAGAAGGTACACGGTTGTTATCATCCGTCGTTGCTTTCAATAAAAATAATGAGCGATTAGTTGGTCAAACCGCCAAGAGGCAGTCAGTTGTCAACCCAGAAAACACAATCTTCTCGATCAAACGATTTATGGGTCGCCGATATGAAGAGGTGGAGACCGAACGCTCGATGGTTCCATTTGAGGTTGTCCGGGGTCCCGCAGGAGATGCGCGGGTGAAAATCCCCCTGATGAACAAGGAATACAGTCCCCAGGAGATTTCGGCCATGATCCTGGCTAAACTCAAATCAGACGCAGAGGCATATCTTGGAGAATCGGTCTCCAAGGCTGTGATCACAGTACCAGCATACTTCAATGATAGCCAGCGCCAATCCACAAAAGATGCTGGCAAAATCGCCGGATTAGAAGTTCTTCGCATCATTAACGAACCTACGGCAGCCGCGTTAGCGTATGGGCTTGATAAGAAAGAAAATGAAACCATCCTGGTCTTCGATTTAGGTGGCGGCACATTCGATGTTTCCATATTGGAAGTTGGTGATGGTGTTATCGAAGTCAAGTCCACCAATGGCGATACCCATCTAGGTGGTGATGATTGGGATGAAAGAATAGTAAATTGGGTGGCAGATGAATTCATGAAAGATCGAGGCATTGACCTGCGAAATGATCGCCAAGCTCTGCAAAGATTACGAGAAGCTGCTGAGAAAGCAAAAGTTGAACTCTCCAGCGTAATGGAGACAGAGATCAACCTACCCTATATTACAGCTGATTCTTCCGGTCCCAAACATCTGCAAATAAAGATAACGCGATCAAAATTTGACCAGTTGACTGAGGATTTAATCCAGCGCCTGAAAGAGCCATTCCATGCAGCTATCAAGGATGCAAATCTTGATCAGGCAAATATTGACGAGATCGTACTGGTTGGCGGCGCAACCCGGATGCCAATGGTTCAAGACCTCGTCCGCTCGCTTACTAAAAAAGAACCCCATAAGGGCGTCAACCCAGATGAGGTCGTAGCGGTTGGCGCTGCAATTCAAGCTGGAGTTCTCGGAGGAGAAGTTAAAGATGTTCTCCTGCTGGATGTTACCCCATTATCTCTCGGATTAGAAACATTAGGCAGCGTGATGACCACTCTCATCGAGCGCAATACAACTATTCCGATTAAGAAATCAGAAGTCTTTTCCACCGCTGAGGATAACCAGACAGTAGTCGATATACATGTATTACAGGGTGAGCGCCCAATGGCTGGAGATAATATGAGCCTCGGTCGGTTCCGGCTGGAGGGAATTCCGCCAACACCGCGCGGTATTCCTCAGATAGAAGTAACTTTTGATATCGATTCAAACGGGATCATCAATGTAACTGCCCAAGATAAGGCAACCGGAAAGGAGCAGAATGTAACCATTACTGCTTCGACCAACCTGACCCAATCTGAGATTGACAAGATGGTTAGTGACTCTCGCGAACATGAGAGCGAAGATCGCAAACACCGGGAGCTGATCGAAGCCCGCAATAATGCTGATAGTTTGGCTTACCAAACAGAAAAGACTTTACAGGATCTCGGTGAAAAAATTCCCGCTGAAGAACGCCAAAATATCGAATCCAAGATCAGCGAACTACGCGAGACGATCCAAAGCGATAATATTGACTCGATCCGCCAGCAAACTGAAGACCTCCAAAACGCCTTCCACGCAATCAGCCAACAGATGTATGCTCAGCAGCAGCAGGCTGAACCTGGCAGCAATGGTCATGGACCACCCAGCCATGAGGACGAAGGCGAAGATGAAATCATCGAAGGAGAGGTTCGAGAAGTATAAGTCTATACAATTTTGCTAATTTTCCCCGGTAATTATCAGTAATGTCTGATCATTACCGGGGGTTTTTTTAGATATAATTGGGGGTACATAATGAATTCCCAATCATCTCCACCAGTCAGAACTTTTATCCCTGCAGCGTTAATCCTGGCTTTAATCGGCTGGGGGGGTCTCTATGCCTTGATTAATTTCACCATTCCAACTGTTGGCCCAAGATGGTTATTCTTTTTTCTCAGTGTTCTGGCATTAACTGGAACTTCACTACCTGTGGTCGCTTTCCTCAACCAGCGTTTCCCCACCGACCCTCCAGTATCCTCGGGAGTGGTCGTGCGTGAAGCAATCTGGATTGGGGTTTACTTTCCCACTCTGACATGGCTTCAGCTTGGACGAGTTCTTACACCGGCCCTGATCCTCCTTTTGGCTGTAGGATTGATTGCGATCGAAATCTTGCTCCGACTACGTGAGCGCAGCCAGTGGAAACCATAACGAATCACCTGCCAGCTAATGCGTGAACTAAGGCAAATCCCTTCTGTTGGCCAATTAATCAAGACCAAGCCGATAACGGACTGCATATCCGAATTTGGTCGTCCTCTGACTTTACAAGCTATCCGGACAGTGTTGGAAGAAGTGCGCTTAAGATATTCTGAAGGCGATTCCATCCCCGCTGAGGAGGATTTGCTCATTGGGGTGATAGACAAATTGGCATCCTGGACTGCACCGACACTGCAACCTGTGATCAATGCGACGGGTGTCATTTTGCATACCAATTTAGGCCGTGCCCCAATCAGCAGCTCTGCGCTTCAAGCGATTCAGGCTGCGGCTTCCGGTTACAGCTCTTTGGAATACCAACTCGATAAGGGTCGCCGAGGTTCGCGGACCATCCATGCAGAGAGTTTTTTTAAACAGTTGACCGGTGCAGAAGGTGTCTTAGTGGTCAATAACAATGCATCGGCTGTATTATTAATCCTATCTGTCATGGCAACGCGCAGGAAAGTCGTGATCGCTCGCTCCCAATTAGTAGAGATCGGCGGTGGTTTTCGCATTCCCGATGTGATGAAGCAATCTGGTGCGAAATTATTTGAAATCGGAACCACGAATCGAGTCCATCTTTACGATTACGAACGAGCGATTCAGGAAGAGTCAATCAGAATGGTCATGCGCGCCCACCGTTCGAATTTTCAGATCATCGGCTTCACCAGTGAGCCAACATTAGAGGAGATTGTGACAATTTCCCACCAGGCCGGCGTACCTGTCGTAGATGACCTGGGATCCGGTTCTCTCATCGATACAGCCGAATTCGGTTTAGGACATGAACCCATGGTTCAAGAATCTCTGCAGGCCGGGGTAGATCTGGTATGTTTCTCTGGCGACAAGCTGTTAGGAGGTCCTCAAGCCGGGATCATCCTCGGCAAACTTGAGCTGATTAACAAGCTGAAGAAACACCCACTCGCCAGGGCAATACGGGCGGATAAACTTTGCCTGGCAGCCCTCTCTGCAACCATGCTTCATTACCTGAAATCAGAAGCCCTGACAGAGATTCCGGTATGGAGCATGATCAGCGAACCTCTCGAACAAATAAAATCCAAAGCTGGACGATGGATCGAGTTTCTCGGACAAGGTGATCTCGTGGAGGGGAAATCGACAGTCGGAGGAGGGAGCTTACCTGGAGAGACCTTGCCTACCTGGTTGATCGCGTTCAGTGTTCGCCATCCGAACAAAGTACTCTCGTCATTACGCGAGGCTCAACCCCCCATCATCGCCCGCCTTGAAGAAGATCGTCTAGTGCTCGATCCTCGGACAGTATTGGCAAACCAAGAGGAACAATTACTGTCCAATCTACAAATGATATTGAGCAGTAGAAGATAAAATATCGAAAAAGAGGAGATTGAATGAAATCAGACCTGGATCAATTAATGCGGGACAATGATCTGGACGCGATCCTGATCACTGGTCCAGCCCAGCATAATCCTCCGATGGGATACTTCACCGGAACTATTCACATGACTGGTGGAGATTTGATCAAGAAACGCGGCGCTGATCCTATTTTATTTTATAACCCCATGGAGAGAGACGAGGCTGTGAACAGCGGATTCGATACGAAGGATCTGGCCGATTACCGATTTGACGAGTTAATGAAGGTTGCAAATGGTAACATTCTCGAAGCCACGATCTTACGTTATCAAAAAATGATGACGGACTATGATCTCAGCTCGGGGAAAATCGGGATTTATGGGAAAATGGATGTCGGCAGCGCTTATGCAATTTTCTCCGGTCTAAAAGAAAAACTCCCCAATCTCGAGATTCTAGGCCAATTGGGTGATTCTCTTCTGCTGCAAGCCATGGCAACCAAGGACAGTGATGAGGTGGAAAGAATTCGGGCCATGGGAGCGATTACAACCTCTGTGGTGGGTAAGGTAGCAGATTTCCTAACGTCACAAAGAAGTAAAAATGGAGTTTTGGTTAAATCCAATGGAGAACCCGTATTGATCGGGGAGATAAAAAGGAAAATCAACCTTTGGCTCGCAGAATCCGGTGTCGAGAACCCAGAGGGTACAATATTCGCCATCGGTCATGATGCAGGTGTCCCTCATAGCAGTGGTAATGCTGAGGATTTACTAAGTCTAGGGCAAACAATAATTTTTGATATCTTCCCTGCTGAAGCTGGTGGTGGATATTTCTACGATTTTACCCGTACCTGGTGTCTTGGATATGCTCCAGATGAAGTGATGTCATTATATGAGGATGTCTTTTCCGTGTACCAGAAAATCATGAGTGAGATAAAGGTGAACTCGTTTTGCTATCAATACCAGGATCGCACCTGTGAATTATTTGAAGAGCAGGGACATCCGACCATCAAGAGCAACCCCCAAACTCAAGAGGGATACGTGCACAGCCTGGGCCATGGTGTCGGATTATACATCCATGAGTACCCACGCTTCAGCTCAAATGCAAAAGAAGATCGCTTAGCGCCCGGTTCTGTGGTAACAATCGAACCGGGATTATACTACCCGGAACAAGGTATGGGTGTACGTTTAGAAGATACAGTTTGGGTTCGACCGGATGGCGAAATGGAAATCCTGGCTGATTACCCACTTGACTTAGTCTTACCGGTTAAATAGAATAGCAGCCATTCGAAATTATAATTAATCAAGGATCGGATGCCCCTATGACTGATACTCCTCAACCGAAATCGGATTCCTTTGACGGTCCCATCCGCCTGTTGGGTATTGAGACTTCATGTGATGAGACGGCAGCCTCAGTAGTCGAGGGCGGCCGGAAAATCCTATCAAATATCGTTGCCTCCCAGGTTGACATCCATGCCCAATATGGCGGCATCTACCCAGAGGTTGCATCCCGGCAGCATGTCATCACCATCTACCCGATTGTTGAACAGGCTCTTCAGCAGGCTCACCTGACACTTGAGGATCTGGATGGGATCGCGGTTACGCGGGGTCCTGGACTTGCTGGATCGCTTGTCGTAGGACTCAATACTGCCAAAGGCATTGCGCTTGCCAATGAGCTTCCCATCATTGGGATTAACCATTTAGAAGCACATATCTATTCAGCCTGGTTAGATTCTCCAGATCGATCCGCAGAGCGCGATCCCGAATTCCCTCTTCTGGCTTTGATCGTTTCAGGGGGCCATACCGAACTTGCTTTGATGACGGACCACCTGGAGTACCAACGGTTGGGAGGCACTTTAGATGACGCAGCAGGTGAGGCATTTGACAAAGTTGCCAGACTTCTAGGATTAGCGTATCCCGGTGGTCCGGCGATCGAACTTGCTGCGGAGAGTGGCAACGAACGCGCTTTTAGTTTTCCTCGTGCCTGGTTGCAGGACAGCTGGGATTTCTCATTTAGCGGACTGAAAACCGCAGTTTTACGTGAAGTACGCCGATTGGAAGAAACAGATCTTCCATTGCCCGTGAATGACCTGGCAGCAAGTTTTCAAGCAGCTGTGGTCGATGTACTCGTGAATAAGACGCTCTCTGCTGCGCGAGAATTCTCTACTAAAGATATTCTCGTTGCAGGCGGTGTCTCAGCAAATCAAGCCCTGCGGCAAAGTTTTCAAGAGAACTCCGAGTTCACAGTTCACATCCCGCCTCCTGCATTATGCACTGATAACGCGGCGATGATCTCCGCAGCCGGGTATTATCGATATATTGATGGTCAACGTGACGATTTAAATATCGATGCTCTACCCAATTGGCCTTTATCAGAATTAACATAAATGGAATTCCTTAAAACCAAACCGCCCTTCAGGGGTGGCTCGTGTTCCCTTAGGGCGGCTTCGAATGAGGAGAATGCATAGTTATTTTGCCACATTCACCTGAAAGCTCGATGAAAATAACTTAAATAATTGGTGAGAAAGATGATATCAATTGGGGGAGTTAATTCTTGATCGCCTCGTGGATATCTTCTAAATTAATGGGTCCTAGTCGCAAAATCACTGGGTCTGGAGTTGTGCAATCTACTACAGTTGAGGGAATACTCCCAGGACTTTTACCTCCATCAATCACCAGATGAATCCTGCCATTTAACTGTTGCATAACTTCCTGGGCAGTATTTGTATTTTCCTGTCCAGAGATATTCGCGGAAGTCACTCCTAAGGGACCCGCCAACCTTAGAAGCTCAAGCGCTAATGCATGATCTGGGACACGAACCCCGATGGTGTGATTGGGAGAAAGAATGTCTGGAAGATCTGGGTGCCGGGGAACGATAAGGGTTAATGGACCAGGCCAAAACCTGCTTGCTAAATCCAATGCTGTTTTACTTGGTTTAACTGATACTTTATCCAGTTCAGCTGGAGAGCTGAGCAAAATCGCGATCGCCTGTGTGCTTTCTCGACTTTTTACTGCGTACAATCGCTCGATGAATTCTACACTCGATGAAATTGCAGCCAGTCCATAGACTGTGTCAGTGGGAAATGCAACCAGGCCACCATTCTTAAGCACATCTACTGCATGGGGCAATGCAACAGGATTATCAGACTTAATCACTTCAGTATTCATCGATTCTGAAAACCAATCAGCTGTGAAGAATGATAAAAATACCCGATCAATTATATATGATCAGCAGAGATTAGGACCAGATTCTCCCTCAGAAGCTATTGATTTCATCCTTAACCTTTGATATTGCGTAGGTGCTAATTCAACCCAAACTCTGGTAGTCGTATGAATCAACGATTCATATCCCAAATTATTCGCAATCCATCCAAAGTCAACCATGGGGCGACAACCTCAATAACCTCTGTTTCCACTGCCAGGATTTCAGCTAAACCTCCGGTGGCGATAACCCGCATTTCATTGCCAAGCTCCACGCGAAACCGTTCAACCATACCTTCAACCAATGCTACATAACCAAACAATAATCCGGATTGCAGGGCATGCACAGTATTTCTGCCAATGGCATGCGGTGGTCGTTGCAAATCCACTCGCGGCAATTTGGCTGTGCGAATAAACAGTGCTTCCGCAGCTATCCCAATCCCAGGTGCAATTGCCCCACCAAGATAATCACCCTCTCTTGAGATCGCATCGAATGTTGTTGCTGTTCCAAAATCCACCACGCATGCCGGACCCCCATATAACCGCAGCACAGCAGCAGCATCTGCAATCCGGTCCGCACCAACTTCCTTTGGATTTTCGTACCGCACTCGGACTCCAGTTTTTACACCAGCATCAACGACAAGAGGATCGCAGTTCAGATATTTCTTGCAAGCCTGAACAATCTTGCTCGTCAATGGCGGAACCACGGATGCAAGACAAATACCGCTGATATCCTCTACATGCTGCTCTTCATGGGATAATAAACCCACAAACTGCAATCCGTACTCATCGGGCATTCTTTCATGATCTGTCGCAAGACGCCAGCGCGGACCAAGGGAATCACCCTCGTATATACCCAAAGTCAGGTTAGTGTTTCCTACATCGATTGCTAGCAACATAGTTCAATCCCCGATCAAAAAATTATCTATCAGCCGGGTTTTTCCAATCACGACAGCCATAGAAAGCAAAGCTCGCGAGATTGATCCTGAAAGTTCCTCGAGCGTGTCTGGGTCTGCACAGGAGACATATTGGAGATCTGCTAAAGGTTCACTCATGATTGTCCCGGTCATGATTTCCCGAAGCTGACCAGCGTCATTATTTCCATTCTCAAAAGCACTCATCGCCGCACTCAACGATCTGAAGAGCACTTGAGCTGCCTGGCGCTCTTCATGATCTAAATATCCATTGCGACTCGACATTGCCAGTCCATCCGGTTCCCTGATTATCGGACAGACGACAATGTCGATGGGGAAATTCAGATCTTTGACCATCCGACGGATGACAACAACTTGTTGGGCATCTTTCTGCCCGAAATAAGCCTTATCAGGCAGCACGGAATTGAATAATTTCGCGACAACGGTCGTAACACCACGAAAGTGCCCAGGTCGCATTTTTCCCTCCAAAGGTTGAGCTGCACGCTCAACAGTCACCCAGGTTTGGAAATCAGGCGTATACATTTGCTCCAGTTCTGGGACCCACACCAGGTCCACACCATATTTTTCTAGCAGCGCGAAATCTCGCGGGATATCGCGTGGATATGCATCTAAATCCTCGTGTGGACCAAACTGAGTTGGATTAACAAAAATGCTGACAATAACATTGGCACATTCTTGACGAGCTCTCTGGACCAGGGATAAATGTCCTTCGTGGAGATATCCCATAGTTGGAACTAAACCAACTGGAGATGGCAAGTCATTTCGAATTTGACGTAAATTGGATATCGATTGAACCGTGTTCATGTTATTCGGGAGAGTTCTCCATTATAGTCGGTAGGAACGTTCTTACCTTTGCACTTGATCTGCATTGACCCTATACGATTGATACTTCAGGCACCAGTTTTCATTGTCATGGCCTTCACCAATAACCACAGCATGCGATTGTAATCTACGGAGGCGCCTGCGGTCTCTCCAACTCGTACAATTGCACCATTAATCGCATCGATCTCCGTTTGACTTCCTCGCCAGACATCTTTATACATGGAAGAATAATTCGAGGCTGTCCGCTGAGCAACAGATTCGACAGCTGCCACCGGATCTGAAAATGGCAGACCGATCTCCACGGTTGAGGCAACGTCTGCGGCTTCAATCGTCACCAGATTCATCATCTTACGCGCAGGTGGAATCTCGAGTAGATCACCATTGGGGACTTTTAGTATAGCAGTTAATGGGTTGATGGCGGCATTAATCACTAACTTTCCCCAAATCAGAGAATCAGTATCTTCGACGGTCTCGACCTCAAATCCTGCCCGGATCAATAGATCAACAAGGGTCTTTAAATATTCGTGATTTCCAAGACTGATCACCCCTTTCCCACCCATGCGAACGATTCCAGGTTCGATCAATGATGCCCCGGCGGTGGTTACACCTGAAGCAACTCGCGATTCACCTAGCACTTCGGCCAAAGTCTTGTGATTATCGAGACCATTTTGTAAAGTCAGAGCTAACCCATCATCGGCAAGGCATCTGGTTAGCTTTAAGGCAACTTGCTGTGTCTGGTATGATTTG
>JAUWLJ010000122.1 GCA_030613705.1 Chloroflexota bacterium | reverse complement strand
CCGGATTCGCTCCGCGAAGTTGGCGCAGAATTATCTGGTAGAGTTCGAGGAGATGTTCCTTGACCATCAATTTGGCTCTGCTTCGCCAGCCAATACCCCCAACCCGATCCTGAATGTGAATGGAACCCAGCTTGAAGTGTTCTTTTCTCCGGATGACGGCACCATTGAGCGCCTGATCGAACTGGTCCAGGATGCCCAGGATGAGATTCTATTTATGGCCTTTTCCTTCACGGATGATGATCTCGCTCAGGCCATCCTGAATCGAGCGCGGGAAGGTGTCGTCGTGGCCGGGGTTCTCGACAAATCACAGGCGCTCAGCAATGCTGGTGGGGAGTACACCAATCTTATGGAGAACGGGATTGCTGTGCGTCTGGCTGGCACCCGGCACGGTATGCACCATAAAGTGATCATCATCGACGAGCGCATCGTTGTCACTGGTTCTTATAACTTCAGCAGCAATGCCCGCACCCGCAACGATGAGAATACATTGATTATTCACGATCCAGAGATGGCTGAGTTTTATAGGGAGGAGTTCGCCAGGGTTTGGGTGATTACACAAAAATCGCAAGAATAATGTTCAGAGGTATACCAAAAGAAAACAGGTTCCCTGCTGTGCTCAGGAAAGCCTGCGTGAATGCCATTCAAGGAGTTGTCGCCGTCCGCATCGACTGAGCCTTGCCCCAGGTGTAGTAGCACCGTGGGGTTATTTTATGGAACAATTGTGCTGTGATTATAATATAAGATAAAATTATTTAGCCACAGATGGACTGAATGAGGCAAGTTGCGAGGAAATTGACCCTCCTGTAGCCGCACCCAATCCTGATGATACCGAATCAAAACCTAGAGCATTTTTCACCTCACCAGAGAGAATCTGGCTGCTTCCCAAAGTGGGGATAAGTACCACAGCCGTTCAGTGGATTGGTATCATCCTGGTTGCTTTGGCCACCTTGGGTTTTGTTTTGTCTGGGCTGGGTGTTTTCGGTGTACCCGGTTTAAGCGAAATCTGGCGGACAGTCGCCGAGGTCTCTGCTGGTGTGTCGCTGCTCCTGCTGGTTCTCTTCTGGCACCCCTGGTTGATCATGGGTGTCCTGCTCGATATGGGTATTCTGGTTGCCTTTCTTTGGGTCAAGTGGCCGCCAGCAGACCAGATCGGTTCATAACCACCAAAAAATATCGATCGAGAGATATATGGGAATTAATATTGACTCCGTCACATGCTCGTAAAGCTGTGATTAAATACCGTTCCAGGCGACCCATATAGAATACGCACTGCTGGTCCTCCCCAGTTCCGAATCCGAGATTTGAATTGCTTAACCTGATTGGTGTAGCCATTTTTTACAATTAGATCAAAGGTAATTTATTTGTGAACCCCAGGCAGAAAAACCTGAGTGATTGAGGCATTCAACACCATCAATTTGATTTGGACATTATGCGGCGATCCTGCAACCGATGATGGATCAGTGACGCTGATGGTGGCAGAACCATAGTAGGTATTCGCCTGGTTGTGATTGAAATTATCAGGTGTAACGCGAATTTGGGTTGGTGTCGTTCCATTTTCTGGAGATACAGAGAAGAATGAACCACTCTTCGTTACTTGCCAGGATAATTGATCGGAGCTGCCTACGTTTGCCGGTGTGAGATATTTATGGGGTGGGTAAAGCTTTTGGTCAGGTATACTGTACATGAATACCAGATTCTCAGGAAGTAAACCCAATGTTGGGGTTATTGGGGAATCGATCTGTGTGCCAAAGTCTTGAATCCAGTAGGGGAGGTAATCCTCGCCTTGGAAAAAGCCGACCCCAATCGCCCGGGTATCTGGATTAAGGATGTTGGCGCGATGTGCGCCGCTGTTCATCCAGCCATTCATGACCGCTTCCGGAGAGTAATAACCAGCCGCCGCGTTCTCATCATTGGCGCCGGAGTAATAATGCGCAATTCTCTCCCAGGGACTGCATCTAATGATCAATTCACCACCTTCGCGGTCCATGGTGTTATGACTGAAATAATTGTCCTGGCTCATATCCGCAGCCTGGTATCGAGCGGCATTGGTTAATCCCGCTGAACGTTTTAGGGGAATCAAACCGCGACTCGTGCGTTCTTGGTTTACTAGATCGATGACCCGTTGTTCGAATTCTGGATTGTATTCAGGAACAATCTGACCACCGCAGCCTGAATATTGCAGGGATGGGTTGGTTGGGTCTGGTTTTTCTGGTGGGGTACCGATCACTCCGCCATCTGCCAGAACAGGTTGGACGGAAGCAAACAAACTCAATATGAGGGTGAAGAATCCAATTCGAGTTATTACTTTTTTCATTTGCCAATTTCACAATGTAAAAAGATTTCTATCATCAGTAACAGTGCAAGAATCGCAGTATTATCCTGCAATACCACGATTCTGGCGATTAGAGTATCCTAAGAAATTATATGTGCAGCAATAGGAAAAAAGTCCCGCCTGGCAAAATTGTTATGTGCGGGGAAAGGATTTGCAGGCAAGGTGATCTACGCGTTGGTTTTGTAGATCGTCTGCATGTCCTTTTACCCAGCGCCAATTTATCTGGTGGGTCTGGATAGCTTTGTCTAACGCCTGCCACAAATCCACATTGGCCAAATTGCCCCCTTTTCGCCGCCAATTGCGCGCCCGCCAATTCGGAATCCATTCAGTTATCCACCGTCTTAAATGTTACGAATCAGTGTAAAAATCTACCTGACTTGGGTAGCTGAGCGCTTGCAATGCCTGAATGGCCGGGGTCAGTTCCGTGCGATTGTTGGTCGTCTCTAGTTCGAAACCGGTCAATATTTTCTCTCTGCTGGCGAAAAGCAATAAGGCTGCCCAGCCTCCAGGGCCAGGGTTAGGGTCCCAAGCGCCGTCCGTGTATATCGCCGCTCACAGGTAACAGGTAAACTTGTACCGCCGCCTGACAACGCTGCGTACAGATGTGCCACCGCTGAAAGCTTGGACGATCTGGAATGGCGCGGCGCGTACGAGGGACTCAGAGAGCTTTGTATGGTGCTGGGGGCCAATGACATCCCAGATCGTATTCCCCGCTGGATCTCGAAGCAGTAGAGCTGCAAGAACAAGATGAGACCGGTATTACCTCCCAGAAGGGCGTGTTCCCTATTTTGTCTTCTCGTTCATCATGCCGGAAGCGCGCCTGCAGATCCCGGGTTACTCCCCCTTCGACACAACCTGGAAGTGCAAACCGCCATTACCATCCACCGGGAGGTGGATACGATCCGCCTGTTAAGAGCATCACCCTTTACCCGCATGGCGCCCTCGTGCCAGGTGATTCAATTAATCTCCTACCGCCACAATATAAAGTAACCCTCCCACAGCTTCGGGTGCAATGGGAGGGTTTACAATTTAGGTAGGATCATTCACAATCTGGTATTTATTTCGCCTGGTACAGCCTCTCAATCCGAGGCAGCAGGGTGAATGTTGCCAGTCGGGTGTGGCTGAAATGACCTTCATCGATCAACCAGTAGCCGGAACAGGTGGTTAAAACCAGGTCATGCTGCTCAGCCGCGTCTAAGATGGCTTGATTTCCTTCTGCGGATTGTCGGACTCTCTCCGACCCGGTGAATTCATAGGTGTATAGCCGGTGATCTTGGTAGATCGAAATGCGATCTCCGGGCTGCAGGACAGACAGCTTACTGCCAGGCTGTTGGTTGCCGTAGATATCGTCCAGGTGGAAGCCGATGATATTGTCGGCGAAGAGACAGGCATCGCTCCAGCCGGAGCAAACACCCAGGGGTTTGATCGCGTTTTGCCCCTCACCGAGCGATACCCAGCCGAGCTGATCAACCTGGTCTGCAAGATGCGTGGAAGTGGAAGCCGCTCGCCCGCCGGTGATGAAGGAGAACTCACATCCCTTGTTGGTCCAGGCGCCATCGTAGCCCTTGATCTGGGCCTGGTATTTGACGTACGGTTCGAGGCGCGGTACATTCATTTTCAGGGTATCGCTTTTGATCAGGTATCCCGGCTGCCCCTTGACCACCAGGCGGCAGCTTTTACCCTGACCTCTACCTATACATTCCAGGTTAACATCCACGAGCCCCCAGCCGGGGATCTGGCTGCCGATCTCGATCGGCTGCCCGTGGAAAGTGGTCAGGAATACGTTGTGGCACTTATAGGATCTCGTTTTCTGACACCCTTCGAAATCTGCGGCGGTGATAATATGATCTTCTTCCGCAAAATAACGTTCCCCCTCAAATGTTGTCTCCGCTTTAACTCTCTTGCCAAGATATTGGTCTGCACCCACAAACAGATATGAGTAATTACCCGCGGGATCCGTGGTCACAAATACGAATTCCTCCCTGTCGGGCAAATCCAGCTCGATGGTGTGGTTCGGAACTGGAGATTCATCAGAGTCCGTTAGCATTCCGGTTAAACGCAAATCATGGCTTAATTGCCCTTGCGGTTCACATATCCCCCGAACTGTGAGCTCCGGCCCCAGCTGCACTGGACAACCTTCGAAATCTGCGGCGGTGATCTCCCATTCTGCATGTGTTTCTTGCCCGTCGACAGTCGCCACTGCGGTGATGATCTTATCAATGTGCTTCCTGGCGTCTTTGAAGAGATATCCGTAGCTGCCGTCATCATCTGTCTTTTGCGTAACTGTCTCCCCATTGGGTAAAATCAGCTTGACATCGTGGTCTGGCAGCGTATTCTCATCCCTCGTCAGAACTCCTGATAATTGCAGATTGTTGCTGAATGTCCCTTGCGGTTCACACATCACATTCAGGGTAATGCTCGCTTCAGGTTCTTCATCTGGTGGTTCTTCAATCTCGATCTCAATGTTATCGATCATCCCCGATCCATTCAAGTCCACCACCATGCGGTCAATATCCTCAACGCCAATAAGAACCTTTACATATATGTGGTCCCCGGTGGGCGGGAAAGGTACCGTCTTTAACAGCGTGCCGTTCCTGTATAAGTGAATTTCTCCAACCGCTTCGTCGACATCTCCTACGATTAAGCTTTCTGCGTTGACTTTTACATCTCTTTTGACAAAACTTGAGAAATCAAACTCGAAGTAAGCGCCTGCGTTATCTGCATCGTCTGGGTCATTTTGATCCAGGTCTTCGCTGATGATCAGCCCACTGCCCAGCTCAGGCCAGTTCAAATCGTTGTCCCCGCCTGAACATCCTCCAGCGCAGGTGGCATCAAAAATCATGGCGGTATTGATGCCGGGGAATGCGGGATTAAAGCCGAAGACAGACACGCTGCCTTTGATTTCATAGCCGCTGATCCCCGCTCCATAACTCAGGCTGCTGATGAAAGTCCCCTCCGCTAATCCGGAGAAATCTATCGTGGCCGTCTTCTTGATTTGAGCAGGTTGGAAAGTCGCCGCCACCAACCAAAAAGACAGCAGTACAAACACCAAAACACCCTTTTTCCCAATCATCTCTATCTCCTTTCAGATATACGACTCAGACATGTAGGAAATTATTTGGTTGAAATTACAAAATCTTTAATACCTCCTTTCAAATGCAATACACTCGCCTCGAATCCGGTTCGGCAAGGAATCAAGACCGATTGAATATACTTATCTCCATCCAGAACTGGCATCCAATATGCTCTCTTTATGGATCAATAGCATTGAAATACCAGCTGCGATGATAATTCCCAGGTTACCTCTTCAAGTTCTTGGTCCCCCAAAACAGAGGCAATGATGAATTTTTGCGTGGTTTTTACCTGCGGAGGATGCTTTCCCAGACCAACCTGTCTGGAGTAAAGCATTTGACTGTATAAATATATTTATACATCTTTTTGGATTAATGTCAATACCATTGCCTGATTATGTGATTTTGTTCAGCGAAAATGTCACCCTATTGACAAAAATTGCTATTTAACTTGGGTGATATTGATTTTTTGGAAGTTGATGGCAACCATATAACTGGCAACAGATGCGGAACTGTTGAGGTTATCAAAGCTCCAGGTACTGGAATTGATCGCCCATTATGGGGAAGAAGCGCCAAAGCACATGGATTGAATCTGGGATTAGGAGTCCGTTTTCCAGGATGATGACATAGTTTTGAGCCTGATCGAACTGGTCCAGCATGCCCAGGATAAAATTCTGTTTATGGCTTATTCCTTCACGGATGATGATCTCGCCCAGGCCATCCTGAATCGCGCCAGCGAAGGTGTCGTTGTGGCCGGGGTTCTCGACAAATCCCAGGCGCTCAGCAATAAAGGTGGCGAGTACACCCACCTCCTGGAGAACGGCATTGACGTGCTCCTGGATGGCAACCGGCACGGGATGCACCATAAAGTGATCATCATCGATGAACGCATCGTTGTCACCGGTTCCTATAACTTCAGCAATAATGCCAAAACTCGGAACGATGAGAATTCCTTGATCCTGCACAACCAGGAAATTGCCCAGCTGTACCTTGAAGAATTCGATCGAGTTTGGGAAATAGCGGAAGACTAAATCCTGTTAATTTGCGTATCAGTGTTTCGAGAATTGATCATTCTCAGGTTTTT
>JAUWLJ010000246.1 GCA_030613705.1 Chloroflexota bacterium | reverse complement strand
ATCATCAAAATCCAACGCACCCCGGTACAGCAAGCCTTGCTGGTAGGCCTGGTAAACTTCACAACCCATTTGCGCCAGCGGCAGTGGTACCGGCAGCTGCTCAAGCCTGGCGCGCAGGTCTTCAGGAGTGCGCTGCTGATCCTTGGCAAGGCGGATAAAAGCCAGGGCCACATCACTGATCATCCGTGGTAGGCGATCGCGGCGCACCCATTCCAGCTTACCGTCATCCATTTCAGAGTCCAGGTAATCATCCAGGGCATAGGGATTGGCTTTCAGCCAGGCTGAGGCAGCTTCCTGCCGGATTTGATTGGCGTCACGCTCATCGATGATCTGGAAGTTTTCCGAGAGACCAAGCAGGTCGGGTCGCTCACGGACAATATCGTGCGCCAGGCCGTGCAAGGTGCGCACGCGATAACCAAGATTGGGCAGCAAACCGCGTTCTTTTACCAGGTCCCCTACCCGGATGGCGAAATTGTCCACGGCAGCATTGACCAAAGTGACGACCAGCACCTCCTGCTCATCCTCCAGAGTGCCGCTGGCGATGATCTGCGCCGCCAGGAGGGAGAGGATCTGGGTCTTTCCGCTGCCAGGGACGGCGGAGATACCCATTTTCCCCCCCTGATAGGCGAGGATTTCCTGCTGTTTAGGACGGGGGATAAACATCAGGCGTTTATCTCCAATTCAACATCTGGGGTGTCCGCAGGGTGATTCTGCAGGACACGCTGAATCGCTCTAAGGAAGGGTCCTTTCATCTCGTAGCCACTTTCACCGAGGTCGCTCAAACCCAGGAAGACTTTACGCCGGCAGCGGCGGATCAATCCAGTCGCCAGACGGAAAAGCGCTTCTTGACTGGAAGCATATTCTTCGTTATCCGTCCAGGGAGCTCCAGGAGGCCAGCGGCGGCTGAGCACGTATGGCTGGGTCAGCGGTTGGTAGAGACGCTCCGCCCAGCCATGCCCGCCGACATCTAACCAGAACTGATAATCCACTGGCCGGTTGCTCATCAGGAATGTATAGGCCGGCGCAAGAAAAACAGCCCCTTCGATGCGGGAACTCCAACTGCGGATGTATTGCGCAGCGACAACACCCTGTTGAACCAGCTGCACGTATTCCTGGCCCAACGCCTGCCTGCCTTCGGCCAGGCTTTCAGCGACAATCCAGCGGAAGCGGCGAGCTGAATCGATCAGATTGGCTGCCACCTGGCCTGCGTCGAGGACATGATGAAATCCATATCCGGGTTGGGAGAGCAGTTCCCCAAATAACCGGCTGAGGAAGTGATCCAATTCGTCGGCCGGTTTTATGCTGTAGTCATGCAGCCACAAGCGAAGAGTCTCGTAGCGCTCGCCGAGCTGGTAAGTGATCCGCTCCTGCATCTCAGGATTGATGCGCTCAAAGGAGGTCAGCTGCGGGCGACCCTGGGGAGTACGATAAACGATCTCTGCCAGCAACTGGGCTCGCACCAGATCCATACCCTCAATTGCCTGGATCAGGGCATACGCCAGATCGAAGCGGGTGGGCGTCATGCCCCAGTCCGGGTGGGCAATCGCCGCCAGAGTCAACAGACATTGGGCGGCAGGCTCCTCGCGCAGCGCCCGTGAGGGGCGGTGGGATTGGGTAGAAATGTTGCGGCGTCCCAGTCTTTCAATCAGGGAGTAGCGCAGTGAATCCGACATAAAGGGCGCCAGGATCACAATCTCTTCTGGCGGAATCCCCTCCTCATCTACCAGGTGATTCACCTGGTTCGCGACCCAATCGAGCATCTGCGGATGGAAACGATGGTTCTCAAATTTGAGAACGCGGCGCACGTCCCCTGCGGCAGGATCAACTACTGGTTCACCCAAGTCAGGTTGAGATGGCGAGACAAAAGGAGAATCCGTGCGGTCTGCTGCCAGGCTTAACGACTCCTTCAAGCTGGCTGAAAAGGCCTCCAACCCAGGCGAGGTAACAAAAGATTCTGAGAAAATGAACTGCTGCTGGCATTGATTCTTAAGCTGGTACCCGCTGACCGGATCGGCGCCGAGAAAGACGCGGAAACCACCATCCCAGTCGTAGATCAGCAAGGCTGATTGCAGCTGCGGCAACCACTCAGTGATCAAGTCGTGGGTAACCGGGGTATCCTCTTCCAGGTTATCGAAGATCAGATGGCGGTAAGTTTTCGCCAGGTAATCCCGGCAGACCGGCACAGACCAGATCTGATCCAGAAACACCTCCACCCGCAGTGAGAAATCGAGCATATTATTTTCCAGGCAGTAAGCACGGAAACGGGTAGCAGCCTCCTGGGCATCAGCGTAGAGGTGCGCCTGGCTGACTTCCCCGATCCAGGCACCTTGCAGCCGCGCACCCAGCTCCGTATGGGGAAATCCGACCACGGCAGCCTTATTGAGATTGTCGACTACCTGGCTGTAGAGGCGATTGCGGTCGATGGTCACGCTATCAAAGTAGCCCTGATCGGTCAGCGGCTCAACCACGCGGGCCATGAAATACTGGGCGGTCTCCAAATTTAAAAAAGTAGGTGGCTGGTCTGGATGGGCGAAGCCTGCCTGTTCTGCGACCAGCGGCCAGAAGAGTTCAACCATTTTCTGCGCCAACCCCCCCAGGGTGAGCACATCCACGGTACCGCCAGCCACCAGGCCCGGGTTGCGCAGCGCCTGGTAGTACGGCAGCGCCAGGTTGCGCTGGGGAAGGAAGACGAGGATCGTATCGGCGCGCACGCCCTGCGACATGAGATGCAGCATGCGTTCAACGCCAGCCGTGGTCTTGCCCGCACCCGCCGGACCTTCGAGGAAAACTGTCCCAGCAACAGGCGCTTCGATCAAAGCAAGCTGACGATCATTTAATTGCAAGATACACCTTACCTGATGAAATTGATTTTACCAAGCCCTTTTACCCGCTGATCAAAATCAAATGGTCTTATCTGAAGTATTCTCTCATGGGCACCTCTCTCCATAATCATAATTTTCGATATTCCACAGCTCGCTGAAGGCTGAGGCATCGAGAGAGAAGCCACACATATCCGGCCGGGTGACAGCCAGCTTCAAATGCTGGTAAAGGGGGATGACTGGCAATTGCTCTGAGAAAATGGTTTGCACAGCGTGATGGTTTTCGATATAGCCAGGCTGACCGGGCAGCGTTTCCAAAGCCTGGTCGCAGGCTAAATCGTAAGCGCTTTCCCTGAAACCAGCCGCATTCACACCACCCCAACCATATGGGAACAAAGCAACGCCATTTTCATCCTCCAGGTTGGGATCACCGGGTATTTGCCGGCTGCGCCAAAGGTCACAAGCCGGTTGGTTGCCGGTGGACCAGGCGAACTGGGCCAGGTCAAAACGGCGACCAAAAACCGGTCCTTCCGGACCTGGGGCGTAGACCTCACTTCCTGGCCCGTGTAGCAGTTCGAGTTGAACTCCGCATTCAGCCAATGAATCAACCAGTATCTGGCTGGCAGCCTGGCGCTGCTGAGCGGTGGAGGTTGTGTAAGTAACCACCAGGGGTGTCCCATCCACTACCCCCTGGACACCGAGTGCCTGGCGCGGCGTCTGAGGGTCTCCATCGTGATCCACCCACCCAGCCCCCTGCAGCAACTGCGATCCTGCTGCAGGATCATATTCATATCGGCTTAAGTTCGCATTGAAGAGGGGATGTTCCTCCGGTAAGTAGGAGATTGGGACTGACGATTGACCGAATAGAACTTCGTCAACAATCTTTTGGCGGTCCATGCATAAAGAGAATGCCTGGCGAACGCTTACATCTCTGAAAAAATCAGGACGGTCAATCCCTGGCTGATATCCATCGTCGTAGGATTGCGGCTGAATACCGAAATCAGCATGCTCCCAGATTGGTCCCGCAGCGAAATGAGCCTGCAAGCTCCCCTCCCCTTCAAGCTGGATTAGATCCTCAATCCCCCCATCCATTAATGCCTGGCTGGCACCCTGATCCAAGAAATCACAACCACCGCTGATCAGCGTTTCAAGATTATTACCGGTCTCCCGCCCAATGAAGCGGAAGAGCAGTTCATCAAACTTCAATTCAGCCTCTTGAGCGCGAAAATAGAGCGGATTCGCCCGCAGACTTAAATACTCACCTGGCATCCAGCTGCTGATCACATATGGTCCCCATCCAAGCGGCTGGCGGGTTGTCTCATGGGCAGTAAACAAATCTTGGGGATCGTATTGGGAAAGCTGATGCTCGGGCAGCGGGATGAAGAAATTGGTTTGA
>JAUWLJ010000236.1 GCA_030613705.1 Chloroflexota bacterium | reverse complement strand
GTTGGGGATTTAACCGGGTTCGCCGCGGCGACGTATTTGCGCGGGGTTCATTGGGTGATCTTGCCAACCTCCTTGTTAGCTATGGCCGACGCCAGCCTGGGTGGAAAAACTGGTGCCGATTTACCGCAGGGCAAGAACTTGGTGGGCGCTTTTCACGCCCCGCAACTGGTGTTGACCGATCCGGGAACATTGGCCACCTTACCACAGGCAGAGCTGCGAGCGGGTATGGCAGAGGTGATCAAAGCTGGGATTATTGGCGATGCGACCCTGTTTTCTGAATGTGCGCATGGATGGCAGCTGTTAGAATCTGATTGGGGCGAACTCGTCCGCAGAGCCATGGCGGTAAAAATCCAGGTTATTGAGCAAGATCCATACGAGGCTGGTTCACGGGCTGTGTTGAATTACGGTCACACGATTGGTCACGCGGTAGAGCTGGTCTCCAATTTTAAACTGCGCCATGGTGAAGCTGTAGCGATCGGCATGGTTGCCGAAGCTCGGATAGCAGAGCAGATCGGATTGGCGGAACCAGGGTTGACCGATCAAATTAAGGATGTGTGTGGGCGGCTCGGCTTACCGACCGAGGTGCCAGGAAACTACCCTCGAGAGGCAGTTCTGGGTGCCATGCGGGTGGATAAAAAACGCGCCTGTGGACGCGTGCGGTTTGCCCTCCCCTGCCGGGTAGGAGAAGTCAAGAGCGGGATCGAAGTGGAAGATATAAATTCATTACTTTCTTAGCGAGAGAGGAGAATATGTCTGAAATCCTAGTGCTGCATGGTCCTAATTTAAACTTGCTCGGCCAGCGTGAGCCGGAGGTGTACGGCCAGATGACATTATCCGAAATTAACCTGAGAATAAAGAGTGCTGGGGATAAATTGGGTCTGGAGGTACGCACCTTCCAGGCAAATGGTGAGGGAGCTTTAATTGATGCGCTTCATGAATCTCGGGATTGGGCCTCTGGGGCGATCTTTAATCCCGGCGGGTATACTCATACTTCTGTCGCTTTACGCGACGCAGTTGCTGCGGTCGAATTGCCGGTGATCGAAGTGCATATATCCAATGTGTACGCTCGCCAGGATTTTCGCCACCGGTCCTTGATTTCCCCGGTTTGTGTGGGCAAGATTTCGGGTTTTGGTTGGCGCTCTTACTTGCTGGGTCTGCAGGCTCTGGCTTGGATAATCGAGGGAGCGGAGTAAAAAAAGATCCAATATTGGGGGGAAGTTTGTAATTCTTGCGCCCGGAATCAGTGAATTACACCCCGGATAATACTTCGTGGATGGCTTAATTTAGCTGTCGATTGATGTATCTGTATAGACACTCTTTAGATGATGGCGGGGATAGGAACCAAGGGTGCGCAAGAAGGGCGCAAACTCTTTTAGATTGCTGATCGCCCTGACACCTGCCTGGTCTTGAACATGCCCGGCGAAATCTATATAAAACATGTATTCCCATAACTGGCCTGGGATCGGGCGAGATTCGATTTTAGTCAAATCAATATCTCGCAAGGCGAAAACGCTCAGTGCCTTGAACAGCGCTCCAGGCTGGTTGTGCAAACTGAAAACTATCGATGTCTTATAATCACTGTCTTGCGGATTATCCACTTCAAGTGGGTTATCGGCCAGTGCTAAAAATCGAGTGTAATTGGCGGGGTTATCCTCCATTTGATCAGCCAGCACTTGCAGGTCGTAAACTTCTGCTGCCCGTCGAGAGGCCAGCGCGGCCGCCTGCCTGTCATTGCGCTCACGAAGCAGTCGTGCGCTGCCAGCTGTGTCAGATTCAGCGATTCGTTGGGTACCCAACTGCTTGAGGTTAGCCTCGCACTGGGCCAAAGCCTGCGGGTGGGAGTGCACGCGCTGGATATCCTCAATTTTCACCCCAGGAAGGGCCATCAGGCAATGAGAAACTCGCAGGTGGTATTCGCCGACAATATGCAGTTCATGGCGCAGCATTAAATCGTAGTTGCGATGAATGCTTCCCGCCAAAGAGTTCTCAATCGGGAGCAATCCATATATGGTCTCATCTCCCCCATCGCTGACTGCAGCGAATACATCCTCAAAAGTCTCGCAAGGGATGGTTTTGATCTCTCGACCATAGTATTCGAATGCTGCTAATTCACTGTAGGCTCCAGACTCGCCCTGAAAAGCCACATGCAAGTTTTTCATCTAGCAGTCAGCACCGGCGCATTTATATAATCTAACCAATCGTCTGAACGCGCATGCCGGCCGCGGATGACGGCTTGAAATTCCTTCTGCACGGCTCGCGCGACTGGCCCCATCTTGCCTTCGCCGATCACGCGGAAGTCGATCTCCCGCAAGGCAATGCATTCGGCAGCAGTCCCGCAGACAAAACCCTCATCGGCGATATACAGCTGATCGCGCGAGACAGGAGTTTCTTTGACCTCATATCCCAAGTCATCGGCCAGCGTGGTAACGGTATCTCGGGTGATGCCTTCCAAAACTGAGGCAGTGGGTGGGGTGAAAATTACCCCATTGCGCACCAGGAACAGGTTCTCTCCAGTGCATTCAGCCACATAACCCTGCGGGTCGAGCATGATCGCTTCATCGAATCCATAGCGTAAAGATTCGGTCTTCGCTAACACACTGTTGGCGTAGTTGCCAGTGATCTTGGCTTTGGTCATCATCACGTTTGGATGATGGCGGGTAAAAGAGGTGATATTGGCCCGGATGCCCATCTCCAGCGCCTCTTCCCCGAGGTAGTTGTTCCATTCCCAGACTGCGATTCCAACACCGGGGACACCGTCATCCACAGTAAGATTCCAGCCGCCATCGGTCAGGTAAACTAAGGGACGGATATAACATTCTTCAAATTCATTCATCGCGACTGTCAGCCGCACAGCTTCTACCAGCTCCTCAACCGAATAAGGGAAATCGCGAAAACCGAGTACTTTGGAGGAATTGACCAATCGCTGCACGTGCTCACGCAGCCGGAAAACTGCCTGTCCTTTGTCGGTAGCATAAGAGCGGATACCTTCGAATACTCCCACACCATAATGCAGAGCCGGGGTTAAGAAATGGATGGTGGCTTTTTCGAACTCCACCAGCTCACCGTTCATCCACAAATATTTCGACTGCATGCCCATGTGAATATCTCCTTCGCCAATAAAATCTGATCAGTTGATTTTTAATGATCACTAACCTTCGGAAACTGCTGCTTGAGCTAAATCCAGATTTTGTTTAATTTCGTCTGTCAAAGACCGCGTGGAAAGCTCTCCACCCAGGTCGGGTGTTCTGTGTCCATTTGAGATGGTTGCCTGAACTGCTTCTTCTACCGCCTGGGCTTCGGTTTCCAATCCGAGAGAATGGCGCAGCAGCATCGCCGTAGATAAGATTGTGCCGATCGGATTGGCAATCCCTTTACCGGCGATATCCGGAGCGGAACCGTGAATTGGTTCGTACAATCCCCGTGGCTTCCCAAGACTGTTAACGGTCTCTCCGAGCGAAGCGGAGGCCAGGTTGCCCATTGAGCCGGAGAGCACCGAGGCTTCATCCGTCAGGATATCGCCGAACAGGTTTGCGGTCAGAATCACATCAAAAGACCCCGGGCGGGTCAGCAGATACATGGCTGCCGCATCGACCAGCAGGTGTTCGATCGCCACATCAGGATATTCTGCTGCCACTTTTGTCACCGTTTGCCGCCAGAGACGTGAGCACTCCAGAACATTGGCTTTATCAACTGAGGTAACTTTCCCTTGCCGCTGCCGGGCGAGTTGGAATGCCATGTGAGCTACTCGACGTACCTCGCTTTCAGTATAAGTCATGGTATCCACCGCTTGCTCTTCGCCATTCAGCAAAAGCCGTTGGCGCGGCTCTCCAAAATAAATCCCGCCGGTGAGCTCCCGCACCACCAGCAGATCAACCTCCTTCAACAGCTCTGAACGCAGTGGGGAGGCATCCAGCAAACCAGGATGAGGTTTCACTGGACGCAGGTTGGCGTACAGGTCAAGATTTTTCCGTAATCCCAATAAACCCTGCTCTGGTCGCACGGCAGCTGTTGGATCATCCCATTCGGGACCGCCCACCGCGCCCAGCAGGATGGCATCCGCATTCCGGCATGCTTCCAAGGTGTCCGCAGGCAACGCGGTTCCCCGGGCGTTTATCGCACAACCCCCGATCAGGAATTCCTGCATTTCGAAAGTATGCCCTGAACCCTGTGCGATGAACTCCAAAACGCTTCTGCCAGCTGCCAGAACCTCTGGTCCAATCCCATCTCCAGGTAGTAGGGTGATCACGGTTTTCATGATGTCATGCAGCCTCCGTCGAGTTTCGGGCACCGTTCAAGAGGGCATACTCCATACTGTCAGCCAGGGCGCGCCAGCTGGCCTCGATGATATTGGGGCTGGCAC
>JAUWLJ010000064.1 GCA_030613705.1 Chloroflexota bacterium | reverse complement strand
ACAAACCGCTGGTGAAGGTGTTGGAGAGGGGGGTGGTGGGGGTGGTGGGGGAGGCGGACGGACACTTTCAAGACCGGTTGCAGTAATTATCGCCTCCCCAGATGGCGTGCGGGTGGAGCCAGTCGCCGACCGCACTAAAGTTCTCATGGCTGCCATCACCGCGGCCAGATTTGTGGCCGGAATGTTTTTCCGAATGTACCGGGGACCGAGATCTTTATAGGAACCCGAACTTAATTTGACGCTAAATCGAAGATCTGATCCGCATAATCGCGGATCAGATTATTTAACGCCAATTTAGATCGCCAGGCAGAGGGTATTTCTCCTTCACCATAAAATGCCCCAGCCAGCTGTCCGTACACTGCTCCTGTTGTATCGGCATCATCTCCCAGATTTACCGCCAGCAAACAACCACCCTCGAATGTCTCGCTGAGATTCAAAGCCCAAAGAGCTGCTTCAAGCGAAGCAACCACATATCCTGCGCCTTTGATTTCTGGCGGTTGTTTACCCTTGAATGAGCCTCTGGCGATCTGATCGATTTCTTCGACCAGGGGTTGGGTTTCCCAATAATCATTTACCGGGCTAAATCGCTCGCCAAGCAATTCCTCCTTGCCTATTCCATTCAAGGCGCCAACTATCAAGCCCCCAAAATAACGGCAAGCATCCACTGCTGCTCTGGCACCATGCGTCGTCTTTGAGCTGATACCGCATTTATCAATCGCCTCAGCAGGTGTCCTGGCAAAATACATCGGAACCGGTGCAAGTCGCATTATTGAACCATTACCGGCTGAATACGGGTCCCTTGAGCCGCTGTAAGGTTCGCCTGTCCTCTCATATTTAATCAGGGCGGTGCGAACCGTGTCTCCGATATCAAAACACCCACCGGTGCTGCTTAAGTGACCCAGGCGAAACCAGCGAACATATCTGCTCAATTGGTCTGAGAGGTCAAATCCTTGACATTGCACCAGGCTTTCTGCCAGGCATAAAGCCATCGATGTGTCATCCGTCCATTGGCCGGGTGCCAGGCTGAACGGTCCGCCGCCAACCATATCACCCAAAGGTGTGAAACTACCTGGGGATCGAAATTCCAATGTTGTGCCCAATGCATCCCCTGCAGCCAATCCTAACAGGCAGCCTCGATAACGTTCAATTTGCTTCACCAATCCACTCCTGCACCTCATGATCACAACCCAGCACCAGCATCCTATTCAACCCGTAGAACGGCTTCCATCATCGCCTGCCCGATTGCCAGCGCCTCCTCTGGATCGTCTTCCTCTAAAATGATGACCAGAGAGAAAGGCGCGCCCTTCCAGGTGGGTAAGGTGCCAGCCAGGTACCAGGTGATCACTTGATCAGCTTCATTGGGTGTTCTGGCAACAACCTGCCAGATTGGCAATTTGTCATCTGCTAACAAAACAGCAATACCATCGGCGTTCGGTTGTGAAAATACCTGCTTCGCTTCACCTGCTGGAGGGAAGACTGTCCAGCCAGTTCCAGGTAAATTTACTGCGCTAGCTAATTGTGTCGCAGGCTGGGATCCACCTGTACTGAGTGTGGCTGCTGCGAGCGCCATCTGTAGTGGGCTCACCCAAAATTCGGAAAGACCATTGATCACCTCTATCGGAGATCGAATTATTGGCGGTGGCAAGCTCTGCTGATTGTTTTGATCCACATTAGGCACCGTGAATAATCCCAGGTCATCATACAGTTTCAGGATGGCATCGTCACCCAATTCCTGGCTCAATCTGATTTGAGGTAAAGTGCAACCCGCTGCAATCACCTCTGCCCAGCTTGTATCCGCTGGTGGAGTTGCGCAATCTAACTTGGTCTTAAGATTTCCAGAAAGTTCGATTTCCGGAATTTGGGAAATCCCACCCTCAGCAGTTATTGCTGCCAGGAGAAATGGTCCTAATGCTGTCCCTGGTTGGTATTGACCCTGTAGTGTGCGATTGAGAAGTGGTGAATTGGTATCGTTAACCAGTTCAGGCCAGATTTCTTCTAGTTGGGTTGGGTCATAAGCGGGATGAGAGGCTAGAGCAAGTAATTCTCCATTCCCGGCATTAAGTAGCACTAAAGCACCAGCATGGTCTCCCAACAACTCATCTGCCTTTTGCTGCATTTCCATATCAAGACTGAGGCGAATATCCACACCAGCAGGTGGCTGACCATAAAGTAAATGGTTCCACCACACCTGGAGTTCGGAAGGACCTCTCAGCCCACGCAGATATGGATCAAGGCTTGCTTCGAGACCGGATTGGCCGTATACCGCATTCGAATATCCAACCAGGGAGCCAAGCACTGGGTAATTATAAACTCGTGAATAATCCCCGATGGTGCCCTGCGTGCCTACCAGCGGGATATTTTCCCGGTCTAAAATGTCCCCTCGTCTAACATAGCGATCAGCGATTGCTCGTCTAGCGTTATCTGTACGCTCCAACAAATCAGGTCCGCGTACATATGACCACCATCCTATGACAAGTGCCGCGATAATTAGGCTGGCTAAAAGAAAAATCCCTAGACGTATGTAGGGTGAAGGATTGAAGGGCGGCGTTGGATTTGTATTTGCACTTTGGCTGATCAAGGCTAATATCAGCAGAGAAATATATGCGGTCAGTAGCGATGATCCTCCATAAGAGACAAAGGGCAAGGTTACACCGGTTAATGGTAGCAAACGAATATTTCCACCAATGATCAGGAGGCTTTGACCGATCAGGTACGCCGTAAGGCCCGCAGCCAGGAACCGGCGGAAATTATCCGGAGCACGTAAGGCAATTCGCAATCCGCTAGCTGCCAGCAGCATCAGCAATCCAATTAATGCGATTCCGCCAGCCAGCCCCCCTTCCTCAACAATCGCCGAGAAGATGAAATCGGAGTGGGATATCGGCACCAGGGTCGGGCTCCCCATTCCAGGTCCCCTGCCTCCCACGCCCCCATTTGCCAATGCCATCAGGGATTGAACGATCTGGTAAGACCGACCGCTGGGATCTAACCAGGGATTCAACCAGGCATCGATCCGCAGGCGCACCACATCAAACATGAAGTAACTGCTAATCCCCGCTGCGAGCAGTAAGAAAGCGCTCATGATTATGACTATCTTTCGCTCGGTCGCCAGATACACAATCACTGCAAAAAGAAATACGAAAATTGTCGCTGTCCCCAGATCTCTCTGCACCAACAGTAGGAGCACAGTCAACCCTGTCATAAACAAAATCGGCGCCAATAAAGGTAAGGATGAAGATTTTGAACCAGATTGGTTTGTATCCTCAACTCCCTGTTTATTTTCACCATTCAAAGGAGTGTGTGAAGACAATCTCTCCCAAGGTTGCTTATCTGCCAGGTATGCCGAGAGATAAATGATCAGCAGCAGCTTAAGCGGTTCTGAAGGTTGAAAATAAACACCACAACATCCCAACCATAAATATGGTCCTGCCTCGCTCGTTGGATTCGTGCCAAACAAAAGGGTCAAAGCTGTTAGGATCAATCCTCCCGTTAACAACACATACTTGTATCGGCGCAGGAATTCCAATTGGGTTGATAATCGCAAACCCAAGGTAAACAGGATCATTGCGATCACAAACCACATCGTTTGCCGTAACCCAAAATTCGGGAACAAACGCCAGATGGTCATCATCCCCCAACCACTGAGCAAAGCTGCAACAGGCAGCAAATAGGGATCTCGATCGGGCAGGTAACGTCTTGACTGTCGCTCAACAATTGTGACCAATATACACCATGCTAGAAATCCGAGCCAATGATTCCATCGATAATCCGCCTCCCAGCTGCGCGCCCGCGCGGCTGGTGCCAGGCTTAAAGCCAGCGCATATAATCCCAGGAATATGCCGGCTAATACCAGCAAGCGACTCTGGATGCGATTAGGAGATTGTGTAAGGTGTATAGATTTTGTGATCGATGTCATGGATTGAGCAGCAGGGGAGATTTAGAACTTCTTCTCTCCCAGTCAGTTGTATTTAGTCTAAGTATTTATCCACAAGAATTCCAAGGCGCTGGCGCGTTTCAGGGGGGATCAAATCTAGATCTGTGATCAGCGCAGATGCCAGTGCATGCTCGCAATCACAAAGCCGTTCAGGGTTCAATTTGCTGACAAGGTTGTGCACTGCTTCTTGTGCGATCTTCGTATTGCGATTGAGAGTTTCTATCACCATGTCTACAGTAACCGGCTCTTCGCTGATGTGCCAGACATCATAATCCGTCACGTGAGCCAGAGTTGCGTAACATATTTCAGCTTCCTTAGCAAGAAATGCTTCAGGAGATGTCGTCATGCCGATCAATGACATACCCCAGGTTCGGAATGTATTTGATTCAGCTCGCGTTGAGAAACGCGGGCCTTCAATCGTGATGTACGAACCTCCCAGATGCACGTTGTTGCCTGTCTTTTTCACTGCCTGATATACGATCTCAGATAGGTCCGCACAAAAGGGGTCTGGAATGCTGATATGGGCCACAAGTCCTCGTCCGAAGAAAGACCTTTTTCGGTCTTTTGTGAAATCAAAGAGCTGGTCCGGGATAACAATATCCCCCAGTGCATAATCTTCGCGCAGTGAGCCGCAGGCGCTGATGCTTACAATCCGCTCCACACCCAGACTCTTCAGGGCGTAAATATTGGCCCGGAAATTAATTTCCGAAGGAGATATATGGTGCCCAATACCATGCCGGGCGAGAAAAGCAATCGATTCGCCCTCCAATCGGCCGACAATGATCGGTGCGCTCGGATCACCGAAGGGAGTAGTCAACACCCTCTCCTGAACATCTTCAAGTCCAGGCATTGAATACAGACCTGAACCACCAATGATTGCTATTTTGCACACAAGATATCTCCTCCTTCCCCAATAGTTGTACTCAAGGGATTCTTATCATTTTTTTCTTGGGTTGAGTCGGCTTTAGGAATCCACGCCAGAAGAAGCATTGGTATTCCCACTGATCTCGATCCTCAGCATTACTTGACCTAACTGAAGTTCATCCCCTGAAGTCAGGACTGCTGAAGTAGATAACAACTCCAGGTTTAATAATGTTCCATTCGTGGAATGCAAATCTTCCACCCACCAGTTGCCATGATGGTAAGTGAGACGAGCGTGTTCGGTGGATACAGTCTTCTCATCAAGAATTAAATCACAAGTTTGATCTCGACCGATCACCAGCTCTGGTACAGTAAACTCGTAAGATTTCCTCTCTGTGTCGACTTCTTGAACCAATCTGATTCCTGGAATCCGCCGAGCAGCCATGAGCTCTGACTGGCGTTTAATATCTCTCCACAGCGTCAGCACCGCCCATCCCAAAAAGGCATACAGAGCCAAAGCCATTGCCAGGCGAAGAACCAGGAGAAGAATGCCGCTCATATCGGTTATTTGCTTTACTAATCTTCAGCTTCCGGAAAAGGGATCAGCGGTTGGGTTGAGCCGCGGTCGTCACTGGACATATAAGCCGCGTCTTGACCATACACGATATCCACGCTTGCAAGTGATATCACGTCCCCTGGGTAAAGTATGGCCTGGGTTAATCTAATACTATTAACGAATGTTCCTCCCGATGAATCTAGATCGAAGATCACGTAATGCCCCTTAATCGCTCTGATTTGAGCATGCACTCTGGATACACTTAGATCTTCGATCACCACATGGTTATCAACTCGTCGCCCTAAATTTATTACCTGTTGAGTTAAGGGGAATATTTGCACTCCATTTATTATTAAGAAGGCGTATTCCGGAACTGGGTACCCATTATCAGCACTTATCGTCAATGTGCTCGTTTCACTAACTTCTTTAAGGCTGAATTGAGCCAACACTTTAAATTTCCCAGGCTCCATAGTTGCATCAGGACTAATTTTAATTCTGGGTGAGGTCGGGAATCGCACTCCAGATTCTGTCCCAGCATCTAGAATTATCTCACTCAATTCCTCTATCATTGATAGATCGCCTACCAACAATTGTGCGGTCTCCACATCAGCCATAAGGATGTACAAATCCGCGGCAATGAGCTGCCCAGATTCATCAGATTTAATGCTCGACTGCATGGCAGCAACTATCTTGGAGCTAATACCAGCTTGGTTGCTTGCCTTCGGCAGAATCCGCGTTGTGCCCTTCTCGATCAAGTTTTGTAATCGGGCTTCGAGGTCGCTGAGTTTTTCGCTTAATGAACTCATGATCAAGGCTTTATTATAGAAGATAGCTGATCTTCCTGCAAGTTTGTTCAAACGCCGTCATCGACAAAAATAGTTTGCGTATTCACCTCCTTGAGTAGTATGATGTCTTCATGCTCGAAAAAACTAAATGGTATACTGGAACTATGCGCCCAAAATCTCATTTCGGATTCCGAGAGATCGCCCATACTGCCGATTGGGAATTGGAGGTCTGGGCACCCGATCTTGGCACCCTGTTGGTGCAGGCAGCTCGTGGCATGTATCATCTTGCTGAAGCAAAACTATCTTCCCATCCCCGTCTCAACCGCAAGATTGAATTCTCTTTCCAAGAGCCGGAAACTTTGCTCATTGATTTCCTTACGGAGTTGATCTTCCTGACCGAATCAGAAGGACTGGCCTTTGATCAATACGAGCTGCAATTCGAAGGTGACCAATTAATCGCCCTGGTCAGCGGGGCAGAACTTGAATCAATTTCAAAAGAGATCAAAGCTGCCACCTACCACAACCTGATTATTAGAGAATCCGAACGTGGGTTGATTGCGAACATTGTTTTTGACGTGTAATCCTAGTCCGACCATGTCCAGTGGTCTTCGGAGGTAGTGCCATGGTTAGTCTCCAAGATTTAAAACAGATCAACCGTTTTGAATGGGAAATTCCCCAATCATATCGCGCAGATATGCGCGTCCCGGTGCGAATATTCGCTACCCGACAACTGCTTGAACAGATCAAAAATGATAAATCGCTTGAACAAGCGACCAATGCGGCTACCCTTCCGGGTCTGGTTGACCGGGTAGTGGTCATGCCAGACGTGCACCAGGGATATGGTTTTCCAATTGGCGGAGTCGCCGCAACTCGTCTCCCCCATGGCATCATATCCCCGGGTGCCATCGGCTACGACATCAATTGCGGTGTGCGACTGTTGGCTTCACAGATCGAATTTGATGCGGTTAAAAATCACCTATCTGATTTGGCAAACACCCTCAACCATCTCTGTCCCAGCGGGGTAGGCAAAAAAGGTCATTTAAGATTGAAGAATGTTGAGCTGGAGAAAGTTATCCGGGATGGCAGCCGCTGGACTTTACAGCATGGCTATGCCACTGAAGCGGATTTACGCCGCACAGAAGAACGCGGTCGCCTTGAGGGTGCTGATCCCACCAAGATCAGTAAGCGTGCTAAAGATCGTGGTCGCCCCCAGCTGGGAACTTTAGGTGCTGGAAACCATTTCATCGAGGTCGATGTCGTCGATCAAGTCTTCCACCCGCAGGCTGCCCAGGTAATGGGTCTCACCGTGGGTCACCTGGTTGTGATGATCCACTGTGGCTCGCGTGGATTCGGGCACCAAATCTGCACAGACTATGTTCGTGAATTCCAGTCAGCTGTGAAACGCTATTCGATCCAGCTGCCAGATCGCGAGTTAGTCTGTGCCCCTCTTGATTCTCCTGAGGGGCAAGCTTACTTAGGTGCCATGCGAGGTGCCGCGAATTACGCCTTCGCAAATCGTCAGGTATTGGCTCATTTTGCCCGTCAGGCGTTCGAAGAGACTTTGGCCGGAAAAGTTCCCAATTGGCATCTTCACCAGGTATATGATATCGCGCACAACATGGGTAAAATCGAGACCCATGAGGTTGATGGAGTGCCTGTTGAAGTCTGCGTGCATCGAAAAGGAGCAACCCGGGCTTTCGGACCTGGTTACCAGGGATTACCAGCTGAATATCGATCTATAGGCCAGCCGGTGCTGGTTCCTGGAAGCATGGGCACTGCCTCCTGGGTTCTAGTGGGCACAGCGGAAAGCATGCAGCGTTCTTTTGGTTCCTCTTGCCACGGTGCTGGTCGTACCATGAGCCGCAGTAAGGCAAAAAAGATGATATGGGGAGAAGATTTGCGAAAAGAATTGCAGTCCCAAGGCATCCATATTCGTGCTGGCTCGATGGCTGGATTAGCGGAAGAAGCACCTCAAGCCTATAAAGATGTCGATGCCGTTGTCGAGACTGTCCATGGTGCTGGTATTGCCAACAAAGTCGCGCGTTTACGTCCGGTAGTTGTGATTAAAGGCTGATTCAGGAACTGCGGAACCCTCGCCAGCATCTATCTGATCAACCTGCCCTGAATCTTCGAGGAGAACATGCCTCGCCATACCAGTCTATCCATCATCTTCTATTGCATCCTGTTATCTGCCTGTGCTGGATTTGTTTCCCCGACACAGGGACCAACTTTAGCTCCTTGGGATCCGCAACCCAATGATTCAAGAATGCAGCGCGGGGAGGTCGAGCTGACCAGTGTAAAAATCATTACGCTGGAAAGCGATCCCCGCCAGTACAGCTTGAGCATTCGCGGTGCCCTGCCGACCCCCTGTCACCATTTACGAGTCGCGTTATCGCAATCTAATGACCGTTCAAGAATCGACTTCGAAGTCTATTCTGTATTTGAGCCAGATGAAATTTGCATTCAAGTTCTGGAACCGTTTGCAGAGGAGATCCCCATTGGGGTTCTTACCAGCAGAGAATCCCTGATCAGTGTAAACGGGAACCGCATCGGTGAATAAAACCTTAAGGTGAATTCGTCTCCATCCCGAAGAGAATTCAAAATAATGAAGATCGCATTAAATGTATTGGGATTGTCTAAAAACTGGTATTTTTCGTGCTGAGTGCAACGAAGCATCTCGTTTTCTTCGTTTGAGATCCTTCCCTCCGGTCTGTCCGATCAGGGACAGGCCCCCGGTTTGTCAGCCCAGGGACAAGCCCTCGGTCCGTCCGACCAAGGACGGGGTTTCACTCAAGGTGACATACTGCTAAAACAGTCCAATATTA
>JAUWLJ010000038.1 GCA_030613705.1 Chloroflexota bacterium | reverse complement strand
GGGAAGCATGGCTCTTGGCGAGAATTATTCACAACAAGAGATATTCAAATCTTCGAAAAGATTGCTGGAGAAACACTATTGAAATGGGGTTACGAGGGAAGCATACGACAAGAGGGAATTCTTAGCAGCGTATGAAATTTCTAATTGCAGGACTTGGATCAATAGGTCGTCGACATATGCACAACCTCCTCGCTCTTGGACAACGCGAAATCATCCTTTATCGGACAAATCGCAGCACACTTCCTGATGATGAGCTTACAAGTTATCCTACTGAAACAAGTCTTGATAAAGCCATTTCATACAAACCAGATGCAGTCATCATTTCGAACCCAACATCGCTTCACCTTGAGGTTGCTATCCCCGCGGCTCTCGCAGGCTGCCATCTTCTTCTAGAAAAGCCAATTTCTCATTCCATGGAGAAGGTTGATGAGCTGTGCAAAGCAGTAGAGATTGGTGGTGGGAAAGTATTGGTAGGATATCAATACCGCTTCCATCCTGGTTTACAGAAAGTGAAAGAATTACTAATTAATGGAGCAATTGGGCGACCGTTGTCAGTTCGAGCACACTGGTGATAATATTTACCAGGATGGCATCCCTGGGAGGATTATCGCGGGAGCTATAGCGCCCGGGCCGATTTAGGTGGCGGTGTGATTTTGACTCTCTCCCACCCGCTTGATTACCTGTTATGGTTGTTTGGTGATGTAGAAGAGGTGTGGGCATTTTCCGGATCGCTCGGAGACCTTGAATTAGATGTAGAAGATACAGCAGAAATCGGTTTACGATTTCCAAATGGTGTGATGGGCAGTGTTCACCTGGATTACATTCAACAGCCACCAAGCCATCACCTGTTTGTGATGGGCAGTGGCGGCACAATTGTATGGGAGTATTCAAGTGGTTGCGTGAAGTGGTATCAGGATGGTATCGATGATTGGCAAACCTGGCACCAACCCGAGAATTTTGGGCGAAATGATATGTTTTTGTCCCAAATGAAACACTTCCTGGCGGTAATTAGTGGGGAGGTGAGTTCCGTTTGCTCCCTGGAGGTTGGAATTCGAACTTTACAAGTTGCACTGGCCGCGCATGAATCAGCCAGGACAAAAGAACTAGTCTATTTAGGTGATGCAAACCGGCGGGGAATTTAAATGCCCGCGAGATATTAAAGTGTTATAATACGGCGTTTGGGGCGGAAGAACCAGGGCAAGATTTTACCGAGATTAATATCAAGTTGAGTAATAAAACTCACAATGCCCAGACACTGGCCTTAAAAATGCACTGCATTAAGCGATTTTGGGTGAAATTAAAATTTGCAAAATCAAGGAGAAAGATTAGATGGCTGAAATAAATCAACAAGCTGAATTAAACTCTCCCTATGGAGGGGAACTTATTGACCTGGTTGTGAAGGGTGATGAATATGAGGAACTGCTTGAAAAATCAAGCCGCTTACCCTCGATCCAAATATCTCAGCGGGCTCTTTGTGATTTAGAGTTATTAGCAACAGGAGCCTTTTCCCCATTAGACCGTTTTATGGGGAAGGCGGATTATGAACGTGTGCTCACTGAGATGCGGTTAACGAATGGGATGCTGTTCCCAATCCCGGTAACTTTACCGGTGGACGAGGATTCTCTATCCACTTGGGGTGAGCAAATTACATTAAGTGATTCGCGCAACAATACGATCGCGGTGATGCAATTGGAAGAGGTTTATCACTGGGATGAATTGCGTGAGGCCAGGCTTGCCCTGGGCACAACGGATCCACGTCATCCGCTCGTTTCTGAAATGAACACCTGGGGGAATGTCTACATATCGGGCGCAATAAAAGTGATTGACCTGCCAATGTACCATGATTTTAGGGAGCTGCGCAAGACACCTGCACAGGTTCGTGAGCAGCTTTCATCTCTGGGCTATGATAAAGTTGTTGCCTTTCAAACACGGAATCCGCTGCACCGCATTCATGAAGAGTTGGCGAAAAGGGCTGTGGATCAAGTCAACGGCAGTTTATTAATCCACCCGGTTGTCGGTTTGACTAAACCAGGAGATGTAGATCATTACACTCGCGTCCGTGTTTACCGTACTTTGGTTGAAAATTATTTCGATCCGCAGCGAACTTTTCTGAGCCTGATACCCCTTGCCATGCGCATGGCAGGTCCGCGCGAAGCTCTTTGGCATGCTATCATCCGCCGCAATTACGGCGCAACCCACTTCATTATCGGCCGAGATCACGCAGGTCCTGGTAAAGATAGCAATGGGAATCCATTTTTTGGTCCCTACGAAGCACAAATGATGTTGGGTCAGTATGGTGAGGAAATCGGTGTCCAACCGATTGAGTTCAAAGAGCTGGTTTATCTGGCGGATGAGGAACGTTATGAGGAGTCTTCGAAAATCCCGGAGAATGCTCGAATTTTCTCGATTTCTGGCACCCAGGTGCGTGAAGACTACCTGGCGAAAGGAGAGCTGCTCCCAGATTGGTTTACCCGTAAGGAGACAGCTGAAATCCTTCAAAAAATGTATCCGCCTAGACATGAACAGGGAATGTGCCTGTGGTTTACCGGTTTAAGCGGATCGGGCAAATCAACGACTGCTGAGATCCTGACCTCATTACTTCTTGAGCGTGGTCGCCAGGTGACATTATTAGATGGCGATGTGGTGCGAACCCACCTCTCAAAGGGTCTTGGATTCAGCCGTGAAGATCGGGATACCAATATTTTGAGGATTGGCTTTGTGGCTGGAGAAATTGCAAGACAGGGAGGTATCGTCATCGCCGCCGCCATTAGCCCGTATCGAACCACCCGCAATGAAGTACGTAAGATGGTCGGGGAGGAAAGATTCATAGAGATTTTTGTCGATACCCCAATTGAAGTATGCGAAGAGCGCGATGTAAAAGGATTGTACGCTCGCGCTCGTCGGGGGCAGATCAAGGGTTTTACTGGTGTTGATGACCCGTATGAGGTTCCCGTTGATGCTGAGATAACACTTCACACAGTGGATATCTCATCCGAGGAAAATGCGCGCAAAATTATTGAGATTATGGAAGCGCGTGGATTTCTTCTCCCCGATGGAACAAATGACAATTCTACTCCCCAAGGAGAAGAGCTCCAACCAGAGGTGGTTGAATCAACTGAGGCGTAAGGACGAGATGGAGAAATTACCTGAGCTATTCGACCTGACGGGTCGTGTGGCAGTGGTAACCGGAGGCGCTGGATTATTGGGGGGTGAGTTCTGTCGGACCTTAATAGAATCTGGTGCTTATACTGTTATTGCTGATATCGACGAGGCAGCAGCGAAAGCTTCTGCTGCCTCTCTGAACGAGCTGCAATTCAATAAACGAGATCGATCCGAGGGTACATCTCAACGAGCATTGGGGATTCAGACAGATATCTCATCTAAAGAATCAGTGCAACAGATGGTTGCGAAAACGCTGTCTGTGTTTAACCGCTTGGATATTCTTGTTAATAGTGCCGCTTTGGATCCTAAATTTGATCATCAGCGAGAGACGAACCTGGAAGAAGATGAACAAGCACGTAAGCTTGTCGATCCGCTCTCGATTAATTTTGAGGATTACCCATTAGATCTTTGGAATCAGGCATTGGAGGTCAATCTGACAGGAATGTTCTTGTGCTGCCAGGCAGCTGGTAAGCATATGATCGAGCAAGGTAGAGGGGTAATCATTAATGTTTCTTCAATTTATGGTCTCGTCGGACCTGACCAGCGAATTTACCAGAAACAAGGTGAACCACCTCAATACAAGCCTGCTTATTATTCGGTCACAAAGGCTGGGGTAATCGGTTTGACCAGCTATCTGGCTTCATATTACGCAGGAAAAGGCATCCGGGTGAATGCATTGACTCCGGGCGGAGTCTATAATGGGCATGACAATGCTTTTCTGGATGCGTATTCAGCTCGATCTGTGATGGGTCGCATGGCTGAAAAAAATGAGATGAATGGCGCATTGCTATTTCTTGCTTCCGATGCTTCATCATATATGACTGGTGGAAATCTGGTCGTCGATGGAGGGTGGACTGCCTGGTGAATGCGACCAAGGTTCTGGCGCTCATTCCTGCCCGGGCGGGCTCAAAAAGTATTCCCCGAAAAAACATCCGTGATTTTGCGGGATACCCTTTAATTGCATATAGTATCTCCGTTGGTCTCACAGCAGAGAATATCAGCAGAGTAATTGTTTCCACTGATGATGAGGAGATCGCTGCAATCTCCAGGGACTATGGGGCAGAGGTTCCTTTTATCAGACCTGAAAGTTTTTCCAGGGATGACACCCCGGATTTGCCAGTCTTCCAACATGCTTTGGATTGGCTAAAATCAAATGAGGGTTATCAACCTGAGATCGTCGTGCAACTACGCCCCACTTCCCCCTTTCGCAGAACAGAACATATCAACCAGGCAGTCTGGAGATTGTTGGAGCACCCAGATGCTGACTCCATTCGCACGGTCTGCACACCCTTCCAAAATCCTTATAAAATGTGGAGAATCGACGCGAATGGATTTATGCAACCAATAATCACCAGCGAATTCGCAGAAGCATACAATTTGCCGCGCCAATCTCTCCCTGAGGTCTACTGGCAAACCGGGTATGTTGACGCCGCCTGGACTGGCACGATTTTGGGTAAAAACTCGATGACTGGTGAGCGTATTTTGCCTTTGGTTATCGGTGCAGAAGAGTGGATCGATATTGACTCGCCAGATGATTGGAGACGGGCGGAACGCTTGCTGGAAAGTGGAGAGATTAATCTGGGGGATTTGGGCTTCGAGATAACAAAATAGCTCAGTAGCAGATGTCAGGCTCAATAAATTTACAATTTCCTGGCTTGCATAGCTTGGTTCTATCCATTTGAAGATATTGTAATGTTGCAATTTAACGATTGGAGGATATTATGTCCGTGGTAAAAATAGGTGACCGTCTAGTAGGTGACGATCAACCGACATATGTCATTGCGGAAATCGGGGTCAATCACAACGGAATCCTTCCCTTAGCCATCGAGTTGATCGATGCAGCGATCTCTGCTGGTGCGGATGCTGTAAAGTTTCAAAAACGGAACTTGGATCAGCTGTATGCTAAAAAATACCTTGATAACGCCAACTCAGGTGAAAAAACGCTGCGCTATCTTCTTCCGATATTACAAAGGGTGGAGCTGGCGGACGAGGCTTATTTTGAGATCGTCGAATATTGTCAACATAAAGGGATCACCTTTTTGTGCTCAGCTTTTGACTTACAAAGTGCGGATTTCGTTGACCAGCTCGGTGTTCCAGCGTTTAAAGTCGCCTCCGCAGATATGACCAATTTACCATTACTCGATCACCTGATTGGAAAAAGTAAACCTTTGATCATATCGACAGGCATGTCAAATATGGATGAGGTCGAGTTCAGCGTAAATTTCATAAAAGAGCGAGATGCCGAATTTATTCTGTTGCACTGCAATAGTACCTATCCAGCAGCTTTCGAAGATATCAACTTACGTTTCATGGATCAATTGCGCAAATTTGGGGCACCAGTTGGCTATTCTGGTCACGAACGCGGTATTGCTGTGTCGACGGTCGCCTCTGCTATGGGTGCTTGTATCATCGAAAGGCATATCACCCTTGATCGCGCAATGGATGGGCCAGATCATGCCGCAAGTTTAGAGCCGCATGGCTTCAAGAAAATGGTTCGGGATATCCAACAGATCAATTCAGCGTTGGGTACTGGTGAAGAGAAATTTATTTCCCGTGGGGAAATACTAAATCGAGAAGTTTTGGGTAAGAGTTTAATGGCAACCCGTAGAATTGAGCCCGGCGAAAATATCACACCGGATATGGTTACCGTGAAAGGTCCTGCGCTTGGTCTCTCTCCGCAGAGATACACTGAATTGATTGGGCGTACATCCAACCGAGTGATTGAAGTAGATGAACCATTTACAGATCGGGATTTGGGATTCAATATTGAGCTCGATGTAGAACATACTCTACCTCTCGAGTGGGGTTTTACTGTACGTTTTCGTGATTTCGAAGAGACGTTGAACTTTAAACCACGGATGCTTGAGTTTCATTTTACTGACCAGGACCTGGATGAACATTACCCTGGTCAGGGCCATGAGATTAAACTTGTTGTCCACGCACCGGAATTTTTTGAACGCACGCTTGTTGATCTATGCTCCCACGATGATCGCCAGAGGGGGCAGTCTGTTGAATTAATCCAAAAGACGATCAACTTGACCCGGGAAATGGCTCCCCGTTTCAAGGACAAGCCGAAAGTTATCGTCCATACAGGCGGGATGAGCCTGGATAATCCCATTGAGAATCGAAATGAATTATATGATAATTTGCGAACCTCCGTTAATGATTTGGATTACGAAGGTGTAGAGCTGCTCTTAGAGAATCTCCCCCCTCGTCCATGGTACTTCGGGGGTCAGTGGTTGACCAATGCTTTCATGGATGCATATGAGATTCGGGATTTCATTGAACCATTGGGGTTGGATATGTGTTTTGACACTTCTCACGCCAAACTATATTGCAACTGGGCTCATGTTGATTTCTATGAACAAGTCAAGGTATTGCTGCCATACATCCGCCACCTGCATCTGTCCGATGGCGCTGGATTGGATGGTGAAGGTTTGCAGATTGGAGAAGGTACCATCGACTGGGTGCGTTTCTTTGAGCTGATTGGAGCGGGACGTCCAGATGGTTACCGGGGTACGATGATTCCCGAAATCTGGCGTGGGCACCAGCGTGGAAATGAGGGATTTGTGATCGCCATCCGCCGATTGTCTGAGGCTTACTTTGAAGCAGAAAAAAGGTAAAGGTCGGGTTAAATTAAATTATTAATGGAAAACCGCAGCCTCAATTCTCGAATTGAAACCAAACAAGCGGACTGGAAGCGTGATTGGCGTTTGTACCAGTTCAACCGGCAGATTGTCAATAATACGCACCCGACACAAGATAAACCAACGGTGGCTTTTTTTGCCGCCTCGACGAGATTGACAGGGATTAGTTTGAATGCAGCATTTTCCTACCTGACAGCCTGTGGATTACAAGTTGCGGATGTTCCAGTTGTTTATTTTGCTTGCCAGGCTGGTATGAGTAGATGTGTATTAGGAACAAATTGGCAGGATCCATCCCAACCACCACCTTGTTCAGCGTGTATCTCTCAATCCAGACGTTTGTTTGCCCACGCGCCGACAGTTGATTTTACTTACCAGGAAGATGAGATCCTAAGAAAATCGGTTGAAAAACTAGGTGTTTCTGAGCTTAGCGAGTTTGTCTACCAATCAACGCAGGAAATGGATGTAGTCCCATTGGGGAAGTTAGTCTTACCATCTCTCCGTTGGGTAAACCGGTTGCACAGCTTGCCAGATGATGAACCAACCAGATTCCTGTTCCGCGAATATATTTTATCCGCCTGGCACATAGCAGTTGAGTTTTCCAGGTTCTTAGAACAGACGGAACCCGATGTTGTTGTGGTGTTCAATGGAGTTCTCTATCCCGAAGCAACCGTACGCTGGCTTGCACAACAGTGTGGATTACGGGTGATCACGCATGAGGTTGGTTTTAATCCTTTCTCAGCTTTTTTTACTGACCAGCAAGCGACAGCTTATCCAATTGATATTCCAGATGGATATGAGCTGACAGCTGAGCAAAACGCCTCCTTGGATGAATACTTAGAACAGCGTTTCAAAGGCAATTTCACGATGGCAGGGATTCAATTCTGGCCTGAGATGCGCCATATGGATGAAGATTTCATCCAGAAAGCGAACCAATTCGACCAGATCGTATCTGTATTTACCAATGTGATATTCGATACAAGCCAGATCCATGCCAACTCGGTGTTCACCAATATGTTCGCCTGGTTGGATCTAGTGGATGAGATTATCAAAGATCATCCCGAGACACTATTCGTGATCCGGGCACATCCAGATGAATTACGCAAAGGGAAGCAAAGCCGGGAGAGTGTTCCGGAATGGATCATTCGAAAAGAGGTTGACAAGTATAATAATGTGATTTTTGTCAATCCGAACGAGTATCTAAGTTCATATGATTTAATCCAACGTTCGAAATTTGTCATGGTTTACAACTCATCCATTGGTTTAGAGGCAGCCTTGATGGGTGAGGTAGTTTTATGTGGTGGAAAAGCACGTTATACACAATACGAAACTGTCTTTTTCCCTGCTTCGCCAGAGCAATATCGCTCGAAAGCTGAGCAGTTCATCTCAACCGACAAGATAATAGAGATCCCAGAAGAATATCTGCTCAATGCTAGACGTTTCATGTATTTCCAGCTCTTCAAAGCATCATTACCCTTCGACGAATTCCTGGAAGAGCATACCCGATCGGGTTATGTGCGCTTGAAACCGATCAGTTGGCGCCAACTTAAGACAGAAAACTCACCGACAATGCAGACCTTAATTAATGGAATTATCCACGATCAACCTTTCCTATTAGGCGATCAGAATAATTATGCATGAAAAGATCGAGATTCTGCCTGTCTCCTTGCTTGAGAGTGAGAGTGTCAAGGTAGATGAGCTAAAGAAGCTGGCCAGCAGCTTGAAGATTGAATTCGGCTGGCATTATCTGCTTGATATCACGTGGATTCTTCGCCAGCTTGTGTGGATTGAGAGCAAAAGCATTATTGACGCTGGCGCAGGGACTGGTGTGATGCAATGGTATTTGGCTGAAAATGGAGCCAGGGTGATCAGTATCGATCGGGAAAGCCGGGCAGAATTACCACCCAGATTCCGACGGCGGTTTAATGTGCAAGGGTTGCGCGCAGCAGATCTAATCACTGATAAAGCCTCAGATAGAAGATCGGAAAGGATCAACCGCACGTCATTAAAAGCAAAGGTTATCGATTTTATCGACCTGCTGAGGTATGAAGTCGATCAACTATCCAACAGTGAGGATGATAGTAAGTCCGGACAGGTTATGATCTACAACCAGGACCTCGTAAACCTGGTTGATATTGCTGATGATTCGATTGATGTGATCGTTGCAGTTTCATCGCTTGAGCATAACTCCCCGGAAGGTCTGGAACGAGTAGTTGCTGAATTGATGCGGGTACTGAAACCTGGTTGCTCCTTGCTGGCAACACTCGGTGCAGCCAGAGATGGTGACTGGTATCACGAACCTTCAAAAGGTTGGTGTTACAGTGAAGGGACCTTACGCAAAACATTTCACATCTCCAGTAAAGCCCCATCTAATTACGACCAGTATGATCAACTCTTTAACGAACTCCAGGGTTGCAAAGAACTCCGGGAAAACCTCGCTTCTTTCTATTTTCATTCTGGAGATAATGGTATGCCGTGGGGTAAATGGTATCCAGAATACCAGCCTGTTGGAATTTGTACGATCAAGGGTGATAACTAAATTGGAATTCGACGTGGATCGAGTAAATCAAGATAATTCTATAAAGCATTTACTCAAAATGGGTCGCTGGAGAGCAAGGAGGTTCGCCTCCGCTGTTCGTTGGGGTGATGGCAGCCAAGCGGAAGTTCCGGCAGTTCTTGGAAACGCGATGCCAAAATCCGGTTCACACTTGATTATCCAGGTCTTACAAGGATTAACCAAGATTGGTCCGTTCGTCAATCCAGGATTTCCACCGGTCAATAGAACAGAAGATAACCGACAAGTTTCGGATGAAGGCATCCTGAAGGTTCTATCGCAGATGAGGCCTGGTGATATCGGTTACGGCTATTTAGTAGCCAGGAAAATCTTTTTCCAGGCTTTGACCAGGCCTGGGATGGCTTCTGTGTTTGTATACCGTGACCCTCGAGATATGATTGTCTCGCATGTTTTTTATGCCACCGAAATGTTTCAAGACCACGGGATGCACCGTTATTACACGGAAAACTTGGGTACCATGGAAGAGCGCATCAATGCAGCTATTGGTGGTGTGACTGAAAGTGGATTTGAGTTGAAAAGTGTCCGGGCAAGGTATGATGCTTATAAAGGTTGGCTCTCCCAACCCGAGGTTTTGTGTATTCGTTTTGAAGATTTGAGATTGGATCAAGATGAGGCGTTCAATCGAATTTTAGATTATCTGGAAAAGAATGGATTTCAATCTAAAATCACTCGCCAACGTGCGATCGATATACTGGGTGATGCAATAGCCCCACAAAAATCTGGGACATTTCGCAAAGGGAAGCCAGGTGGCTGGCGGGAGCATTTCACTCAAATGAATGTAGACTTTTTCAAACAGTCAACTGGAGATCTATTGGTTGAACTTGGTTATGAACAGAACGATGATTGGTCGATTGATCGCTTCTAATAAATGACTGCGATAAGTTATTCAATCATTGTAAGAGCGTTCAATGAGGAGAAGCATATTGGACGCTTGTTCACTGGCATCAACCAGCAAAGCCGGAAAGATATTGAAGTGATTTTAGTTGACTCTGGCTCTTCTGATGCAACCATTGAAATCGCTTCAAGCAACGATTGGCCTTTTCCTATCAAGGTTGTAGAAATTGAGCCTGAGTCATTTTCTTTTGGACGATCCTTAAATCTTGGTATCAAAGAAGCCCAAGGCGACATTGTCGTGATCGCCAGTGCCCATGTTTATCCGGTATATCCAGATTGGTTGGAAAGGTTGATTGCATCATTTGGAGACCCACAGGTAGGATTGACTTATGGGAAACAGCGAGGCAACACTACCACCCATTTCTCGGAGCACCAGATTTTCGCTCGATG
>JAUWLJ010000299.1 GCA_030613705.1 Chloroflexota bacterium | reverse complement strand
ATTTATGACAAAACTTGTCAAAATTATACCCGGGATCAGGTGAAAATAGGATTAATAAGATCGGGAGATCTCGTCCTGCTCAAAGTTTCAGCAATTTCCTGATATGGGAAGTGTGATCTCTTTCGTGCCACACAGCGCGCCGCAAGAGCTTGCGTGGGCTCCAGAATTCTCCCTCGATTCCGACGACCAATTTCGACCCAGCCAGGCTGGGAAGAATGTCAACCATGTGGGTTCGCACCATATTAAGCCGTTCGCCAGGTTCAGATGGTAATTGATCACCGGGAAAAGCCATCCCCAAACGGTCTAAGTACCACCAATCAGCACTGGCCACATGCTTGAGAATCCCGGCAATACTCCACCGTTCGCCGGGTAGTTTCAAGTTCATTGTTTCTTCACCTAAACCTTCGACGATTGACAGGAGGTCAGTTCGGCTCATACGCAGCAGCTCGATCCCCAGCGCGATCTCCTTCTCAGCAAGCGGTTTCCAATCGTCTTGAAACCAGGCGTTGACTTCGTATCCTTCGCTGGTGACTGCGAAATTCTCATCAATATGAAAGACTTCCCAGGTACTATCTATGTGGAGGTCCTGATCAAGGGGGATCCTCCCCGCTTCCTGCTCATACCTGACCAGCCATTCGTTATATTCTTTTAAGGCAGCTGGCAGTGTATTAAGCGCCTCCTGGGAATTATCACCATAAGAGAAACATCCCGGATGTTCTAACACCCAGACGACCGTCCGCCCTTCGCTGCCATTTTCGATTCCGATTCTTAAAGACATGGTTTCTTTCTCCGTTACTGTATGGATGAGTTCACGGCTTTTTCACAAAAGTTCTCTCATAAATTCAATTAACAATCTGTTTACTTCTTCTGCTTCGTCGTGTTGGACCCAATGGGATGCGTTTTCAAAAAACACAAGCTGCCCTTGATCGCAGAGATCGATGCTTGGTTGGGCCATCTCGCTCGAGAGGGCGATATCATGCATGCCCCACAACATCAAGGTGGGGACGCGAATCCTTGCCGGGGAGACCGTTCTGCGATGACCCCAACGGAAGGCTGCTCGATACCAATTCAGCATGGCTGTCATTGCTCCAGGTTGCGACCAGGCAGTAACATAGCGATCTAGGTCTGCAGCGATTCCAGTGTCTGGTCTTGATGAGGTAATCATCATGCGCCGCATGGCTTGATACCCATTCCAGGTCATGACTCTCTCCGGCACACCAGGCAGTTGGAAGAACAGGATATACCAGCTTCTGAGCAGTTGCGGCAGGCTCCTGCGCAGCGTTTGCACCATCACATCTGGATGAGGGACATTGAGAATCGCCAATTTTTCCAGCCTCTCTGGGTATTCCCTGGCGACATGCCAGGCGACGGCTGCCCCCCAATCATGTCCGACCAGGTTGATCTTCTCTTTTCCAATAGAATCTATCAATCCAATTACGTCTTTCGCAAGCTCATCGATGTGATATGCAATGATTCCTTCAGGCTTCTCGCTGAGATTGTAGCCACGCTGGTCGGGCGCGATCACGTGAAACCCAGCATTGGCCAGAGGTGGAATCTGCTTTTTCCAGCCATACCAGAATTCCGGGAATCCATGCAGCAAGATCACTGTGGGATCCTTTGGGGCGCCTGCTGTTGCCACCTGCAGCCGAATTCCATTGGTTTCTATGCTAGAAAAGGTGAGCAAATCGTCGATTGTCATCATCTGGAACTTGGACCATACAAATTATAATTGTTAAGAGTTACGCAGTTCATGTCGTTTCGAGGAGCTTGCGACGAGAAACCCCTGAAAAGACCGCTTGCAAGACAACTATTTAGGGATTTCTCGCTCCCTTCGTCGCTCGAAATGACGTTTTAACTACCAACTGCGTAAGTCCTAACTGTGTTGATTTCATATCCGCTGTAAGGATTGGTAGTATAAGATATTTTTATATCTAGGCATTAAAAAATGTGTGCGAATGGTTTCGATTTTGAAATGATGGTAAGATTTATCGATTTACCCGTTTTTTAGCAAGAGATTGGCTTTTGCGATTTTTTTTCAGGCGGCTATCAAGGGTGCATAGATTTGAACAGGCGAGAGTTTCTGAAGGTTGTAGGTTTGACTGTTGGTGGTGGTCTGGTTGCAGCCTCTTCTTATTTAGCGATCAGTGATGAATCTCAAGATCCGGTCGTCGATCAAGTTCCGATTCGCATAAAGAACTTGCATCCAGCTTTGGAGGGTTTTACCCTGCTCCAGATGACAGATCAACACCTTTATCCATTGACCCAACCTTCATTAATCAAAAAGTCTGTTGCCATCGCCAACAGCTTGAACCCAGATCTGGTGGTGCTGACTGGCGATTATGTCTGGCAAGATTTGGAGGCGATCGATGAGCTGGCGCCCATCTTAGCAGGTCTGGATGCAAAATATGGAGTTTTCAGCACTTTAGGTAATCACGATTATTGGCTGGATGCTGATGTGATTACCACAACCTTGGAAGCAGCTGGGTTGCCTGTTTTGGTGAATCAAGGGCTCTCGATTAAGCATGGAAAAGGTTCTTTTTATCTGGCGGGGTTGGATGATGGCTGGAGTGGGAACCCTGATTTGGATGCCACCCTGGAGGGGGCAATGCCTGGTGATCCAGTAATACTCCTCTGCCACGAACCTGATTTGGCAGATCGATACGCGCTCGATGGGAGGGTCTCGTTGCAGCTCTCCGGGCATTCCCATGGAGGTCAAATCCGCCTGCCTGGAATTGGCGCCTTAATCTTGCCCTATCTCGGGCGCAAGTATGACATTGGGCTATATAAAGTTGATCAGATGCTGCTGTACACCAACCGTGGGCTTGGCGTGATCAGCGAGCCTGTACGCTATAATTGTCCTCCTGAGATCACCCAATTTGAATTGCGCAGAGCTTAGCGAATCGAACAGCTCCCTTTTTGCCCACCTCATTGTTCAACTCTATGCTCAAATACCAGTCTCTGCTGTGATGCGTCCAGATTTCACAGCTTCCACCAAGACCTCATAATCGCGTTCTGTCTGGTCTGCATAAGCGACGCCAAAATCCCCAATAGCCTCGGCGAAAGCATCGTTCTTACCGATATAACCCGCGATGCTGGTCTCATCTCCTGTCCGGGCATGGGCGCGTGCCAGGCACCAGGCACACACGCCCAAATAAGTCCTGAAGCTGTCATAATCCATCTCTGTTACCTCAGCTGAACCCTTCATGTCTTTCAGCTGGCGCCAGTAGAAATCAATACCTGTAAACTTGCTGGTATGCCACCCCAGAAAGATGGCGCTGGTGGCCTGCAGCAGGTGCTGGCCGGTTACCACTCGTTTCCCGTGTCCCCGAGAACTGGTTTTGT
>JAUWLJ010000214.1 GCA_030613705.1 Chloroflexota bacterium | reverse complement strand
TAATATTATATGGGGTTTGTATTAAGCTGTCAGCGTGACTCAAATCCGCGGTTTGCATCTCGATCAAGCGTAGATTAAGAGCGTAACCTTCAGCTAACTGGTCTTTGGTAATCATTTCGCAACCTCTACCGCGGAGCGATTATTCTGGAGTTCCTGGTGAATGCAAACAATTATAATGTTCTTATTACTGGATGATCTTGGTTGCTATTTACCTAAGAGGCATTTCACATAGACTGTCAAACAGGATTTCTGTTAATTCCTCCATAAATCCAGTACTCAGTCAGACTAATTTTGATGAACAAGAATTGTAGTCTAGGGCCTTGTGCCCGTAAAAAACGCCGACAAGCGGCAAGGCTACATCCATCTAATTAAATTTGACTGACTACTAGGTAGATTCTGAAGAAAAAACAGGGTCAGACGTAAAAAACGCGTAAAAAAAGCACCAATTTCAGTTTTGCTTGTAACAGAATTGGTTTCTTATCGTTTTTATATTCACAAACGATCTGCTGAATAGATCGTTTTAGTGGAGGCACTTTTAATTAACGGATGATGGGAATTATGGGTGGGAGTATGCAACCAACAGAATACTTTGTCTGGAAAAGACCGATAATTGATGAACCATTTAGAGTCGTACGAAGAGAAGTACATTCCCGCACACACAAAGGTTATCCAATCACATATGTAATAAAATCCATCCCGGATGTTTTTGAGACCTGGGATAAAGCCCAATTCGTGGCCAATAGACTCAATCTGGATATACTACAAGGCAAGCAGCAAGAATGGCCGGAGGAGGATATCCAGGCCATTGACTAACAAACAAACCCGGCCTATGCCGGGTTTTTCATTTAATCATTTTTACCAGTGTATACAAGAAACGCCTGAAAAATTAAGGAGATTGCAGCCCCTCAACATCCCGATGGATCGCCCTGGGGGAATCCATTATACCAATTCAAGTTTGACCTCTGATGAGATTAATCACTTCATCCAACCTCTTTCAGATATTCTCTGATCATCAAAGCTGCCGTTGCACCTTCACCTGCGGCTGAGGCTGCTTGTTTCGTGGAACCGGCGCGCACATCCCCAGCAGCAAATAAGCCAGGCTGAGATGTCATCAGGGTTTTATCGGTAACGATGAACCCATGCGGGTTCATTGCCACCTGATCTTGTATTAGATCAATGTTGGGCATCAATCCGATGAAGACAAAAACTCCGTCGTAATGCCATTCTATTAATTTTCCAGTGGAAAGATCTTCGACGATAACCGCTTCAATGTGGTGTTCCCCTCTTATCTCACGCACGGCATGATTTACAACCACCCGCATATTTGGCATCTCAGCAACCTTATCTTGCAGGATCTGACTAGCATTGACATGGGATTTGTACTCCACAATATCAACTTGTGAGGCGAATTTGGTCAGGAAGAGCCCCTCTTCGAAGCCGCTGTTGCCGCCACCGACAACCAACACTTTTTTTCCTTTGTAAAAAACCCCATCACATGTTGCACAGAAATGAATGCAACTTCCGATCAAATTATCTTCACCGGGTATCCCCATTTTGCGGTATCGCGCCCCAGAAGCCAGCAGCATAGCCTTGGCTCCATATTCCACTCCATCTCGGGTAACTGCACACCAATAATTTCCTTGAGGGAAAACAGACACTACTTCGTTGGCTTGTAAAATTTCAACCCCAAAACGATACGCCTGACGCCCGAGGCGCTCTGCAAACTCCGCGCCAGAAATACCTTCATCAAAACCAGGGAAATTATCCAGCGTTTGGGTGATTCCGACCTGACCCCCGAGGGCAGCTTTCTCGATCACCAGGGTGTCCAGGCCTTCACGTCCCATATAGAAACCAGCCGTCAGACCTGTAGGGCCGCTGCCAATAATGATGGTGTCATAAAACTGACGTTGAGCCTCGGTCTTCAACCCCAATTTCTCGGCCAGCTCAGCATTGGATGGTTCCACCAGAATTGAGCCATCCGGAAAGACCATCGTTGGTATGATGCGCTTGCCATTGTTGACTTTCTCGACAAAGACCATCGCATCCGGATCACTCTCAATATCAATATTAGTGTAGGGGACTCGTTGTTCACCCAGGAATTTCTTCACCCGTTTACAATCAGGACACCACACAGTGCTGTATACAACAATTGAATTTGATTTATTTGGTAGATGATCCATTTCAAGCCCCTCTTAGCAGACTTTTAGAATTGTATCCTTTTCAAACAAGTTTGGGACCTCAACGCCAAGGTGCTGGTAAAGTCCGGGGGGAACACTGATGTCGGCCAGATACAGGTCACCGACATAATCTTTTGCCTCTCGGGTTAACAGCCCCATCTTGGGTAAGGCAAGAGTGAGTGTGGCAGCAGCTTTGATGCAGGGATTCCCTGGAATTCCACTGGTTGTGTCCAATCCTGAAGGGGCATCCAAGGCCAGAATCGGTCTTCCGGCTTTATTCGCTTTTTCGATCCAGCCAGCAACAGGTTGGCGAGGATCACCGCTCAGGCCATAGCCGATCAAGGCATCAAGGATCAAATCTGCCTTAGGAAGGTCAGGTTCTTTATTGGAATCCAAGCCCATCTGCATGAGAATTCGCCACTGGTGGGCTGGGATCTCCTTCAAACGAGATGAATCGAAGGCGAGTATCAGGCTAACATTGGCACCCCAATTGTGCAGATGGCGAGCAGCAACTAAGCCACCTCCCCCGTTGTTACCTGCCCCACAAAGGAGTGCGATGGATTTGCCCACAACCAGCCCACCCAAATCACGTCTTGCCAGCTCCGCCAGGTTGCGGCCGGCATTCTCCATCATTTGAATCAGTTCAATCTGGTATTCTTCGATCATCAAGCGGTCCACTTCCACCATCTGCGGGGTCGTCAGGACCGGAATATCCCCTGAAATATCCATCCACTACTCCTCGCGAACTTCCACACCATGCCAGAAAGCAATATAACCGGCGATCTTTTCTGCAGCCGGCTGTGGTGAAGGGTAATACCAGGCGGCGTTTTTATTCGTCTTACCATTTACCTGGACATCGTAATAGCTGGCAACACCTTTCCAGCTGCAGATCGTGTGACTATCACTATCTGAGAAAAACTCCTCAGAGATAGAGATTGGGGGAAAGTAATGATTGCCCTCAACGACGATCGTCTGATCACTTTCAGCTAATACCTCTCCATTCCAGTTTGCTCTTACCATATATACCCTCCGATATAGTACCAAGTATTTTGGCTTACAAAATTAGAAATCATCATATCCAGGTTTTGACGTGGATAAGCGCAAATATCTTACTTTAATCAGGAAAGATTGCGTGGTTCAGGCAAACAGGTCATCCATATTGACCCGCACCGCGATATAATATCCATTAATATGAGCGACAGATCCAACGATGAATGGTTAGCAGAATTAAAGTCAGATGGACCTGACAAAGAAGCTGCCCTGGCAGATTTACGGGCTGTCATCCATAAAGGCTTGCCTTACGCGCTCTCCAATTATCTATCCCCAGACAACCCACAATTTAAATCGCTTGCGGATGAGGTGACCCAGGATACCCTGCTGCGAGTACTAGATCATCTGGACACATTCGAAGGTCGCAGCCGCTTTACAACCTGGGTTCAGAAAATTGCTGTTCGAATCGCTTTAACAGAATTAAGGCGCCGCAGGTGGCGCGACTATTCTCTCGATTCACTGGTGGAAGAAAACGAAGAGGGAGTCTCATTTCCGAGCCTGATGATCGATCCGGCACCAAACCCAGATTCACTGACTCAACAAAGTGATATGCTCCTGCAAGTGGGCAGATTGATCACTGAGGAATTAACCGAGAAACAGCGGCAGGCGATCGTCGCAACCGCAATAGAAGGCGTTCCATTGGAAGAAGTCGCCCGGCGGATGAATATGAAACGCAATGCCCTTTACAAATTGCTGCACGACGCCCGTCTGCGGCTTAAGAATAGGATGGCTGATGAAGGTCTGACCACAGAAGATATCTGGGCAGTATTCGATCGTGGGTAAGGATTTTTCCATCAAATGCGTCTAAATGTGAAGAAGGGCAATTAATGAGGCTTAGTGAAGCGATTAACCGCCTACTCAAGCGAATAGGTTTAGATAGAGAAGAGAAAGATATGCAGCTGCCAGCAGAGTTTCAGAAGCTGATTCAAATGGTCGAGAAAACGCAGGAAATTGAATTTTCATGTGATGATGTTTACTATATTCTCGACCAATATACTGAAATGGTTTATCAAGGCGAGAACGCAGAGAAAATCATGCCGCTGGTTGAGCACCATATCGAAATCTGCCCCGATTGCCGCGAGGAGTTTGAAGCATTGCTGCGGATTTTGCAGGCCTCTCCAGTATAAGATTAACCTCAATCCGTTTTATTTAAATCACAAGCGAGATGGGTGACAGGCACCCATCTCGCTTTTATTTTCCGATGTCAACTCAAACTAATTAGAGACTCTTTACTATCAGACGAAGACCTCCGGATATTTGAATATCGAACCTTCTTGCAATCAATTATTTTGCTAAACTCAAATCGGATGAATTCAAACCCCAATCATAGGGTTTATAGTGGAAAGAGATATTGCCCATATTTTCTGCTAACCAGGATTTGCGCTCCCCATCTGGAAGATACTCGATCAGAAAATCGAGCACCCCTCGCTGACCTCCGAAATCCGCATTGAACCACTTGAATATGGCGGAAAGGGGCACCCGGAACGCTCGCTGATCGATAGATACATCCGCGTTTACAAAATTGCGGGCGGCAAGATCGAGCTGCTCATCGAGATTTTCCGCGGTATATACTTGTAT
>JAUWLJ010000290.1 GCA_030613705.1 Chloroflexota bacterium | reverse complement strand
AGCGATCGGCTGGTACGCGGTACAGGTAAACGCCAACGATATCGCCACAACCGGGGCCACTCCGGCCTGGTTTCTGATGACCTTGTTGCTGCCGGCCGGCAGTACGACCACCAGCCTGGTCGAACAGATCAGCCAGCAGGTCTTTGAAGCCTGCCAGGGAATCGGTGTGACCGTGATCGGTGGTCACACTGAAATCACCCAGGGGCTGAGCCACCCGATCGTGGTCGGGACTCTGATAGGTGAAGTCGATCGGGATCAGCTGATCACGCCCCGCGGTGCACAACCCGGTGATCGGATTTTGCTCACCAAGGGTGTCCCGGTGGAGGCGACTTCTATCCTGGCGCGGGAATTCCCTGATCGGTTAAACGGATATCTGAGTCCTGAAGAGATAGCGCAGGCGCGGGATTATTTGTATGATCCTGGGATCAGCGTCTTGCAGGATGCGCGTATAGCTACACAGGCGGGGAGGGTGACTGCCATGCACGATCCCACCGAAGGGGGTTTGTACTCGGCCCTGTGGGAGCTGGCGGAAGCCTGTGGTCATTCGATCAGCTTTGACCCTCAGGCAGTGCCAGTCTCGCAATTATCGCAGCGGATTTGCCAGGTTTTCAAGATCGACCCTTTGGGTGCCATTGCTTCGGGTGCTTTGCTGCTCACCGCCCCCCTTGAAGACGTCAATCCAATCTGCCAGGCGCTTGAGCAGGGTGGTATCCATTGTGACGAGATTGGATCCGTGGAGAGCGGTCCTGCTGAGGTGTGGCGAAACACTGACGCAGGAAGAGAACTGCTGCCGCGCCCCACCCGGGATGAGATCGCTAAAGTTTTCGATTAATAATGGGATATCCTTCTATTGATCTCTGGGAGGAATTCAGCCTAGCGGAGCCAATCTAAGCCTTCAATTGTCTTCAGGGGGGTGTGTGATGGTTTTCGCAGCCTCTAGTCTACAGTGTTATAGTACTGAAACATCAAAACGTTCATTGGTTAATCGGTTCTTTTTACTTGCATCCCTCACCATAGTTAAACTCCTCAATCTTCACCATATCATTCCAATTCGAGGCGGCATCTAGCTCATAGCCGCACATGTCAATCCTGGCAGGCGTGACAGTAATCCGGTGAAACAGGGGAATCACTGGCAAGTCACGGGCGAAAATCTCCTGGGCCAGTTTGTGGTTCTCAACATAACCGGGCTGCCCAGGCAGAGTCTCCAGTGCAGATTGGCAGGCCTGGTCGAAGTCTGGATTGCTGTACCCACTGTTGTTCTGCCCTTGCCAACCCTTGGGAAAGCGTGGTGTACCATCCGGGTTAGCGGCTTCAGGATCTCCGGGGATATTGGCTGTCATGAATAGGTCGCATGGGGGATGTACACCGGTCAACCAGGCGAATTCACCCAGGTCGAAGCGGCGGCCAAACAGCGGCCCCTCGGGACCATCGGCGAACCACTCAGAGGTAGGCATCAGGTTGATGTTGGTCTGGATACCGCACTGGGCGAGAGACTGCTGGATGAGGGCTGTCACCTGCTGGCGCTGGGTGGAATTGGTTGTCTCATAGGTCATTACCAGAAGTGTGCCATCAGCAACGCCTTCCACACCCGAAGCGACGCGCGGCGTGGTTGGATCGCCATCATCATCTTCCCAACCAACCTCGTCGAGCAATGCCCGAGCTGCTTCAGGATCGTACGGCCAAGAAGTGGCATCTGGGTTGAACAACGGGTGTTCCTGTGGCACATATGTTGAAGGCGGATTCCATTGCTCGTAAAATGAACGGTACGGTTCCTCTCCTGGCGGTACGTAACCTAGATAACGGTAATCGGACAGCCTGAGTACGGCTTCCTTTACTAATCGATCTCGGTCCAGGCACATGGCGATCGCCTGGCGGGTGCGCACATCCCCAAAAAGGTCAGGGCGATCAATACCCTGCTGATAACCATCATCGTAATCGGCATGCAGCAGGCTGAAATCGAGATGTTCCAAAACAGGTTGTCGAATTAGATGTGCCTGCAGCAATCGCTCTCTATCCATTGCCAACAGCAAATCGACAACATCACTAAAATACATATCTCGGTTGACGATGTCGCATTTACCGAGAATGATATCGGAGATGTTGCGCATAGCATTCTCACCCACAAATCGAAATATCAGGGTATCAAAATGAGGCAATCCTTCACTACTGCGGAAGTAATTGGGATTTTTCTTCAACTGGATGTACTCACCGGTTTGCCATTGCTCAATTACGTACGGTCCCCACCCTATGGGACGCATCGAGGATATCTCCGCTTCAAAGAGATCTTCAAGTCGATAGCGACCAAGCTGGTGTTCAGGAAGAGGGATGAAGAAATTGGTTCTGTAATTCGGATCCAGGAAGCCAGGCATGCCAGTCCAACGCACGGTGCGGTCGTCTAGTGCAGTATAGTGAGATGTTCGATGTGAAGTATCAAGGTTGTAACGTATGGGCACCAATCCAAGGTGCCCACAAGTTCCTCTTTGAGATTCCCAGGGGGTTTCGCAATCCTTCGCAATCCGGTAACTGAAGATCGAGTCGTCGGCTGTCAAAGGTTCACCATCAGACCAACTGATCCCTTCTATTATGGTAAAGTCAGCCGAGAGCTGCGCCATCTCTAGCGGTTCGCCCCCCCACTCGATGGCGCAGTAGGAGGCATTGCACCCGTAAGGGCGGACCCGCTCCCCGAAATCCAGCTGCACTGGGTCACCGGCATCGTTTACCACCCAATCCCCCGCTTCTACTTGCAGGGGCTCAATGCGGGCATCACCGTCCGCCAGATTGGGCAGCTTCTCCAGGATCACCGGTTGGAAATCAAATCCAAGCGCATCGATCGGTCCGTCATATATTGCCTCCAAGACACTTCTTGAAACAGAAACAATCCCGCCGTATAGGAAAAGCGAATCCGGTTCGGATCTAAAACAAATCGTCAACGTGCGTGGTTCAGGAGTGGCCGTCAAGGCGGGCGTCTCCGTCGGCACCCATAGTGTGGCCGTACTGGTGGCGACTTCGATTGGGGTTGGTACAGGTGAGAATGCTACCGGGGACGGGGTTTCAACCGGGGTGCAACCAACGAGTATAAGGGTAAGGATGATTTGAAGCTTATACCTGGGCATATTCCCTCCTGAAGGTCAATAGCTCACAGATTAAACATTTTCATTCACATTATCGCGCCAAAATCATCTGGATTCAAGCTCGGTTTGTGTTCGTGTTTGTAACAATCTCAACATATCAATAAAATCCGCTAACTTTCCTCTTTTCTGGGCTTCCATTTCCATTTGTTCCAGAAGATAACCCACCCACCACGCCCAATCTTTCGGTTCTGGCTCAATCAAGGCAATATCTCGCGCAACCTCGTCAAGTGCTTTCTGCAGCTTGTCCTCAGGTGATTCAGGTTTCTTTTTCACCGAATCACTGACCCGCTTAGCCATGTATTCAGGCATTGCCCAGCCTTCGGGGAGATCGAATTTGTTCGCCATGCTAAGTTTATAACCCATATTCAGCTGTCCCTATGGTGGAAAAGTAGGGGATTTTTGGGGTAATCTTATGAGCGCTTTCTGATTCTTAGCAATTTAAAAGA
>JAUWLJ010000228.1 GCA_030613705.1 Chloroflexota bacterium | reverse complement strand
ATATCTCGGGATTTAATACCCCGGATGCCTGTACGTTCGACCTCGTTCGGTTTGAGAGGCACACCCATCAAGACGGTGACCAGCGCGGCGACCTTGACAGCACCATCCCAGCCATCGATGTCCCCGCTGGGATCGGTTTCGGCGATCCCGATTTTCTGTGCATAAACGACTGCCTGGTCAAAGTCCTCACCCCCTTCCATGCGCGTCAAGATCAGGTTTGTGGTTGAATTCAAGATCCCTTTAAAAGCCTGGAGTTGTGCACCAGGCAAAGCAGTTCGAAATAGGGAGAAGATCGGTGCCCCATCCATGACGGTTGACTCGAAGAAGAATTTGCGATCTTTAGCAGCTGCAATTTCAGTTAGCTGGTTGTAGGCATGCACCACAGGTCCTTTGTTAGCGGTGATGGCGTGCATACCCAGATCAAGTGCCTGCTTGAGGTGATCGACAGCGGGCTGCCCGCTCTCATAATCCACCGGTGTATTTTCAAACAAGACATCCGCCTCACTGCGCAGGATGAAATCAAATGCGTCTGATGGCGGCTCTAGAATAGATAATGGCTCCAGGGAGCTGCCTGCGCGGATAATGTTTAAGGCGTGATCAATATCGAGCCCTTGCCGGTTGAGCGCGGCGCCATGCTTTCCTGTGGCGATCCCAGTGATGCTGAAAGTCAAGTCGTACTTCGATTTCAATTCCACTCGCTTGTCATTCAGCAGGGTAGCCAGAGACTGACCAACGTTTCCGAATCCGAGAAGAGCGAGTTTGTAATGGGGCATAATCTCTCCAATATTTGGTGAGCATCCTTGCCGGGTTTTCTTGCTATTGTCGTTTGAGTTGAGTAGTTATTCGAATTTCTAAATTGCTTAGACAGGAGGCCATGGGTATGGGCGCCGGTTTGGATGTGGGTTTGGAAACTGCCTGGTCGCCAACAAATCGCTGGTGCGCTTGGCTAAAGCATCGATCTCCTCTGGAGCCAGCTGTAGAGCCAACTGCTTTTGGAATTGTGTGCCAGGTTGAAGCTGTGCCTCGAAGTTAACCAGATCGGAACATAATTCTTCTGTTATCGGTTCACCAGCAAAATTCCAGATCACTGTGCGCAGTTTTCGATCGCGGTGGAAGGAGATTCCATGGTCGATCAACCACATATGCCGATCTTGATCAAACAGAACATGACTGCCTTTACGGTCAGCATTATTGATCAGTAGATCGAACAAGGCCACAGGTCTTAACCGTTGGAGGTCTTCTTCGTTGAAGGTAAAGTAGTTATATTCCGGATCGTGGTCAACATAAAGCTGCAGGGAACCGGGACCGATCGGACCATCTGGGCGATAGACTGTGGGCGGCACAAATCCCCAGCCAAAGGCTTCGCTCACCAGGTAAGCTGCAACTTCCCGCCGAGCGAGACTTTCTCGGGGGAAATCCCAAAGCGGGCGTTCACCCTGCGTAGGCTTGTAAACGCCTTGTAGGATCTGCGCATCATGGCTGATCTCAACCGCAAAAGTATAGTTGGATCCCCACAGGAATTCACCTGTGATGGAGAGCGACCCTTTTTCAAGTGCTCTCAGGATCGAATCATCTTTACCAGGCATTTGAAAAAAATTAGGGCGCTGGATCATTGATCCTGCACGAAACAGGCAATTTACTTCGCTGAACTTCTACTTGAAGAAAGTCACCAGAAAGTTTCAGCCGGATCTCAATGGTTGTGGCCATTCTTTTTGGGACAGAAATGACCTTCTGGGTCCATTGGTTCTCGACATTGAGGGCAGAGTGGCCGCCCGCGGGAAGCTATCTCAATCCCCCAACTGCTCATCGCCCGCAGTTGGGAACGCGTACACCAGAAACGAACTACACTTGCCTCTTCGGCGTCCTGGTCCTCAGCGATTAATTCTCGAGCAATAAGGATAAGCAGGTCATTATCTGCATCATATCCCAAACCAAGCTCTCCAACTCGGAAGAGAGGGTCGATTGGAGGCAAGATATGCATTTTCTCTTCCTCGTAATCTACGGATGCTTGAGGAAGATCCGGATTCTTTTCCTCGATCTCAACCAGAAACTGTTCCAACCCGATCGCCAGCGATTGGATTTGGAATTTCTCAACAATCAGGGTCACCGTGCGGTCATCCTGCCATCCCTGGAGATAAAAGACACGCTTTCCAGGTGGGCCAATGGCATCGACCAGGATATGGGTAACTGGCTGCAATTCAATCTCGTCGCGCGGCATATTATCTCCGAATAGTATCGAGTTTGGTTAGTATACCAGAGTCAGTGTTTCCCAAAGTTAAGAGACAGATCATAATTCATGACCAGCAATTGGCTGCCAAATTCGCCGATGCTGAGCGCGGTGATCGACGCTGGAAACACATTAAGTCGCTGGTACATGTCGAGTGGCAGACCGATGTAATAAGTCACAACAAGCTTGATCGGATCAGCATGTGAAACACAGGCCAGCATATCTCCTGGATCATGTTTCTCGGCCAAGAATTCAATCTCCTCGACGAAGCGGTGCTGAGCATCATCAATTCGCTCGCCGCCAGGAAAACAAAACCTTGAGGGATTGAGCTGCAACTGAGGCCATATTTTCAACCGTCTGAGTTTATTGGTCTTCTTTCCCTGCCAATCACCAACATCGGTCTCGATCAAGCCATGACGAGGGATGACAGCCAAATCCAGTGCTTTGGCAATAGGTTTTGCTGTCTCCATGGTACGCTCCAGGGGACTGCTGTAAACTGCTTTAATGGGCGCACCTTTCAATTTCTTGGCAATAGCCTTCGCCTGGGCACGGCCTTTCTTGTTTAAGTGGATGCCAGATTTTCGTCCAGGTAGTCGCTGTTCTTTGACGTAATCATTTTCACCGTGACGGATAAATAAGATGATGGGCATTTTGTCGACTTCCAATTCCTAATTTAATGATTGGGATGAATTTTCAAGCTCAATATTGATGAGATTTCCTGTGTATTCACTTAATACTGCTCGAGGGTTTATGCTTATGCTTAATCTCCTGGATCGTGTCCTGGGAAAGATCGGGTACATTTTCTGTGTTTTCGATTCCCAGGGCGAGACGCTGGGCTTCCCGCCAGCGGGCTAGCCGTTTTTTTATTTCTCTCTCATGACCCTGTTCACTGGGTTGGTAGAAGTAGGTGCCAAGAATTCTCTCTGGAAGATATTGCTGGGGAAGAAAGTGATCTGGGTCCTCATGTGGGTACTGGTAGTCTTTCCCATGACCCAAAGCTTTTCCATCCCGGTTGGCATCCTGTAAGTGCTTGGGTACAGCAGTGATGCCTTCATCTTCGATCAGCTGGAAGGCTTTGAAATAAGCACCAGCGGAGTTGGATTTAGGCGCGGTTGCCAGGTAAAGAGTCGCCTCCACGATGGGATAGATGCCCTCAGGCAGGCCAATATAGTCATATGCCTGGGCTGCTGCGTTGGCTACCACCAAACCCATTGGATCACCCAGGCCGATGTCTTCTCCAGCCAAAATGATTAACCGGCGGATGATAAAGCGCGGGTCTTCTCCGGCGTAGAGCATCTTAGCCAGCCAATAAAGGGCTGCATCGGGGTCAGAGCCGCGCACCGATTTAATGAAGGCAGAGATTGTATCATAATGAGCGTCACCGTCTTTGTCGTATAAAACAGCCCGGCGCTGGATCGATTCCTGGGCAACATCTATGCTAATGACAATAATGCCATCGTCATCCGGGGCTGTGCTTTCCACTGCCAGCTCCAGCGCGTTAAGAGCGTTGCGCGCATCGCCACCTGCCACCCGGATCAAGTGCTCGAGGGCTCGCTCATCAAAGTTGATGACGAGCTTCCCGTAGCCCCGCTCGGTATCCTGGATCGCATTCTCCAGGATCAGACGCACATCAGCATCTTCCAAGGGACGCAATTGGAAGATGCGCGAGCGAGAAACTAGTGCACCGATCACTTCGAAATAAGGGTTTTCGGTCGTAGCGCCAATCAGGATCAAAGTTCCATTCTCGACATGGGGCAGCAGTGCGTCTTGCTGGGCTTTATTCCAGCGATGGACTTCATCTACGAAGAGGGTGGTTCGCTTTCCGTAGAGTTTGCGCCTTTCCAAAGCCTTTTTGATGATCTCTCTCAGCTCTGGTTTACCCGCTAAAACAGCTGAAAGTGTATCGAAATGTGACTCGGTTTGGTTGGCGATAATTTGAGCCAGAGTGGTCTTCCCACTTCCAGGTGGTCCCCACAAGATAATGGAAGAAAACAAGCGATCTGCTTCTATAGATCGTCGGAGCAAACGGCCCTGACCGATAATATCCTCCTGACCGACAAACTCGTCCAATGTGCGCGGTCGCATGCGCGCGGCCAATGGCGCTTCTAATCTCATTCTCTTCTCTAATGTATGGTCAAAAAGATCTTTCATTCTTCAATTATAACGTCCCTTGTCCTTAGTTTGGCATTCGAACATGATAAGGTGCTCGATTAGCGTACAATTGATGACATAAAACCATTCAGGGCTTTCACTGGAGAGCCAATT
>JAUWLJ010000165.1 GCA_030613705.1 Chloroflexota bacterium | reverse complement strand
CCAGCAAAAAAGGCAACCAGGAGCAAGCGAACCAAAAATTGAACCCGGAAGATTGATACGCCCAGAACATCAGCAGGCTGGCAATAATAGTAATCCCAACACCAATCCACAAGGGGATCATCCACCAGCGCCGCCACTTTTCGATTTCAGGTTCAAAGACATTCTCGAGCACTTCTCCACTCATAGCGCCAGATCCCTCCACATCTTGCTCAGGCTTTGTCCCTCCCTCAGTGCCTGCATCCTCATCAGATGCGGAGAATACTGATTCAACATCCTTCACACTCTCTAATCGATCATCAGTATCTAAAGCCTGCAGCAAACGAGCACCTTCGGTGGCAGTGATCACGCCGCTTTCGATCATTTCCAGAATTTCTATTCGCTCATTCTTCTCTGTCATTGCATTACCCTCAGACACTCTTTCCTTCTAACGCGGCCAGTAATTGTTCTGCTTCTTCGGGGGTGACTTTTCCTTGTTCAAGCAATTGCAGGATCATCAACCGTTCTTCATCAGACACGGGGTCTGAGACTCTTTTTGGTGGAACCGGTCGTTCTGGGGGTTCCGGTCGTCGTCTGCGGTCACGGGCGGCTCGTTCTGCAGCGCGGGTTTTTCTCTCAGCCCGTAGCCGGGCAGCTTCAAGCTTCCGCTGCATTTTCTCTTGGGCGCGCCTGATTTTCTCCTGCGCACGCCGGTTTGCCCGTTCGCTGGCCTCCCTGGCCCGCTCTGAAATCCGTTCGGCCTGCTCTGCACTAAAGGCGGTCTTTTCCAATGAAAAGGATAGCGCGTCTAATTGGTGCTGTAATTCCTCTTCCATCATTTCCATTTGGGCTTCGATCTGGGATGAGATCTGCTCATCGAGCGACTCAGCCATGAGTTCAAAATCATCCCCAATGTCGACTTCAAATTCACCCAGATCCCAATCCGCCGGCCGGCTGGCGAGACTAACATTTCCCGCTGCGCTGAGGGTAAGATTTGCATCCCCATCTCCGAGGGTCAAATCGAAGGGAGCCTTAATTCGGGAGGGCACTTCAACATCTGGAATTTTGACAGCAATTTTTGAGCCGCTTAAAATATCAACTTTCACACTCGCATCGGCTGGCAGGCGGCAGGAAAGGTTCCCCTTTGCCTGGAAATCATAGCTGCTTTCCGGAGAAGGATCTAACTCTACACTCACATTTCCACGGGCATGCACTTTGGCGCTGCCATCGATCTCCTTCAGGGACAGATTCCCTGAAACACTCTCTTCAATCATTAAATCACCCTGGATATCTCGAACGGAGACATTTCCCTGGCATTTTTCAAGCGCGATGCTGCCATCGACATTCTTTGCTGCTAGATTCCCGTGCACTGTACCGATAGTGACACTACCTACGCTGCGTAGAGACAGGTTTCCTGAAATTTGCGTAATGGATATCTCTCCTTCAACGGATTTAAAAGTCGCATCTCCCTTGATCTGGCTGGCCTGGATCACAGATCGATATGGAATACGCAAACTGCCATTACTCCGGCAATTGACGCTGATCTCATCATCCTGGACATCCAAGACAAGATCGTCTGGGGTAGAACATTTGGCAACCACCTCGAGCTTGTCCCAACCTTTCACTGAAAGATTCCCAGATATATTCAGGGTAATCTTTGGCCTCTCACCTGTGTGTATAGACCTCTTATCCATTGACCTTTTCCTCCCCTTCTTTCAACATGCTCATGGCATCCTCGTAGTTTATCTTGCCCTGTTCCAGGTCCTCAAGGATTTGGCGCCGCTCCTCATCACTCATCCCTGGTTCCTCCCCACCTGGCTCATACCCAAGAGCGCGAATGACCTCGTGTAATCGGTTGCGGATGGTTGGGTAGGATAAGCCGATTTCGTCCTCCATCCGGCTGATTTTCCCTTCACATCGGACAAATGTCTCGACAAAACCGAGTTGTTCGGGTGTCAGCGCTTCGAATATGCCGTGAACAAAACGTCCCTCGATTGAGCTATCACAATCCTGGCAATGCAGGCGAGTGACGACAATTTCGCCACCACAGATTGGACAATTATTGGGTAAAGTTTGCATTGAACTGTTCCTCTTAATTAATTCTGCGAGTAGATCGTCACAGAGTTATCCTCAATTGGTGATCGGGATATCTTCTTTAGCCACGATCCGCTGGAGATCAACACGTCGCCCAATTTGTCAAAGATCTTTCCTGGTAAACCATCCTGGCGAGCTCTGCAACTGCGGATCAAATTATTTTGCTGGGTCTGGATGATCAGCTGTTCCCGATGATTCGAGATGAATTCATACTTGGGGTTCATGGTATCCTCCATTCAGAAATCCAATCACTCTCTTCACAACTATAAACATTATAGCCATATTTTATAATTTGTCAAGGGTTATATTAATATTATTAAATATATGTTTGATTTACTCAAGTATTGCCCCCGTTTTCTTAGATAAGACGGAATTCTGTGAGTTTTTGAGGATTAAATCATTCCCGCTCCCCGGCAGTGATGAAACTACTACTGTCTGAACATACACAGGCAGTAACTGTTCTGGAGAAGCGGGTCAAGGTGCCTAGATATGGCTCAGCACCATTATGAGCAATCCAGCCCTCCAGGTTGAAAGCCAGAGGTCCTGCGGCAAGCATCCACTCCCCATTGTACTTGCGCGCGATATGAATATGTGTTCCAGTGCTGGTACCACCTTCGCATGACGGATGTCCAATCTTGTCACCTGCATTTAATCTAGCTCCCCTGGGCACACGACCTTCAGTGCCAACATGCAGATGAAAAATCGACCAGCCAGTGCGCTCGTCACCATCGCCATCCAGGTCCAGCACTACGATCCCCGGTTCCGAGCGCACGACCACCCCCGGAGCGACAGCGGTGACCCATTCATTGCTGGGTACACAACCACCGACAACTGAAGGCGGCGCGAAGTCCAGGGCAGCAAATGGGGGTCCTGTCCCCCAACCGGTGTGCGGGCCGCCAGTTAGGGCCCAGATCTCCCCTGGCCCGAAAGGCAGTACCAGCTCTGGTTGGGTCAGGCTGCCCGGAATATGGGGCTGTTCATTCTCCCACGCCTCCCCAAACAGAGATTGATAAGTCTCCGCTAATCCATTGCCCCCGACTGCCTGGCTATATATTTCTGGCGGGAAGAGCGTGGAGAAATACTTTTGCAAAGCCACTGTACCTGCATTCTGCCAAGGATCAGGACGTTCCAGGGTCCCATCCAGATGGATAATCGGTTCCATATCACCGGTACGCCAGGCGTAATAACTGTTGTTTAATGTGTTTGCTGCCCATACCAGCTGCAAGTACAAACCGCGATGCCCCTGGTCGGCATTTCCCAAGACGAATTGGTCCACATCTACCGGTGGCATAGGTTGTGTCACACCGCCAGCCTGGTATTCCAGTAAAGCCAGCAATAGGCGCGGGCTGACACTGAAATTTTTCGCTACCAGATCGACGATCTCTGCCCCACTTCGATTATCACCTGAAGCATACTCTATATACCCTTTCAGCCAACCCGGTTTATCATCCAGGAAGGCATTGGTATCAAATGCCATTTGAGCCGGTCCATTGACAAAGTGACTGTCCGGGAGGATTTGATACGAGGTCCCCCACAGCGGTGCATAATAGATCGGGATTACCATCGGCATCCCTGGAGGCAGGGTGGTCACGTCTTCGGGAATGATCGGATTCGCCTCACGCAGCTCTGCGATGCTCGTGTTAAAGTGATTCGCCAATGCAGGCAGTGTATCTCCACTCTGCACTGTGTAATCAACCAGCTCACCTGGAGAATACGCTGGACGAGTAGGCAAAGGAGTGACCTCTGATTCAATCGTAAAGGGGGTTTCGGTGCTGAAAGCTGCCTGCCCCCCAGGCCCTGCCAAACCAGTCTGCGATTGACAGGCTGATATCAAACTGCTGATCAGTCCCAGGCAGAACATCCAGGTGTAAACGGGTGATTTGATTGCCACCGGAAATCGCTCAAATAGCATCATCGAGACCAATTAAACCATAATCCGATCTGGATTCAAGGCAAAGTTAAGAGGATACTAAAGTCGAGATCACCAGTGCTGATCAGGAACAAATAATGCATATATTCAATTCCGTTCATTCTTCCCACCACAAGTTGCGTGAGATCATTACACTCCACATCAAGTCAGCAGTTGAGAGGCTGATAAATGCCTCTGCTGGCGTAAGCGGGTTGGCAACCACTACCTGAGCACCCCTGGTCAGGCTCCCCTCAAAAGGCCGGAAGCCTGCCTGGGCGGTCCAGCCACTCATCACAAATGGCAGCGGCCCATCCGCCGCTATCCATTCTCCATTAAATTTTCGGGCAATATGAACATGGGTGCCATCCGCCGGTCCACCCTCGCAGGAAGGATGTCCGATTTTATCGCCCTGGTGCAGATAGGTGCCCTCAGCTACCCGCTGGCGGCTTTCCAGGTGCATATAGAGGACCGCCCAACCCGTCCCCTCGAAGCCATCGCCATCAAGGTCTAGAACCACTGCTCCGTGCTCAGAACGGGCTACCAATCCATCGGCGACAGCCACCACCCAGGCATCCGACCGGTCACAACCGAATCGCTCGCTGGCTGGGGCAAAATCCAGGGCTGCCAATGCACCTTCTGTCTCCCAGGCTTTATGCGGTCCACTGGTATACCCCCACTCTTTATCCACTTGAAAAGGTAAGATCAAATCTGGTTGCGTCAAGCCAGGGGGGAAAAGGGGTTCATCATAACTATCAACCATCCAAATTCCACTGAACATGCTTTCATGCAGCATTTCGAACCCATCATGTGGATCCATGGCTCGATCCCAACTCTCCCGATCATACAAGCGAGAGAAAAGATAAGCAATCGAGACACTACCAGCGTTCAGGTTTGGCGGCAGATGAACCGCTGGTCCGGATTGAAATGCCAGATCGGTCAGCATACCTCGTCTCCAACCATAATAACCTAGTGAGAGCTGGTTCACAGCCCAGCCTAACTGCCGGTATAGACCTTTACGATTTGGATCATCGACACCCATCAGATATTCCGGATCAATTCCATCTACCATTGAACCCAGAACACAACCACATTGATACTCCAACAAGGCTAATAACAATCGCGGGTGGACCGAATTCTCCAAGGCAACCCGCTCAACAATTTCAGCTGCGCTTGTCAGACCCGTGCTGCGCATGTATTCCTGGTGATTACTCAAGTATCCACCAGCTTGAGAAACATAATCTTGAGTGTCAAATCCCTCAACGCTTGGTGAGTAAACCACCTCGTCATCCGCTAAGTTCAGATCAGAAATGGGGGAATTCTGTACATGTCTGGGGATGATCAACTTCTGCCCTGGATCGAGCAGCTGATCTTCTTTAATCGGGTAGGAAACCTGGATATCCTGTGGAAGCACCTGGTAACGGGCGGCGATAATCTCTAAGGTGTCCCCGGATTGAGTGTAATATACCCATGGTTCCTGTTGGTCCTCCCCATCCGGGTTCGGATTATTCTCATTTGTGAATCCACCATAATCTCCAGCCCTCGTAGCTATACTGTCAGGAGAATTACCAAATGAATTGCCCCCCATCCCTTGGAAACCCAAAATCATTA
>JAUWLJ010000205.1 GCA_030613705.1 Chloroflexota bacterium | reverse complement strand
TAATAAAATGGTATACAAAGAGTAGATTCCTGTCAATTGAGATGATCACATTAATTTGTGATAAATGTCATAATCGAAGATAACCCCCAATTTTCTGAGGTGTATTTCTATGATATCGATTAAAGCAGAGGGGATCAAAATAAAAAAGTGTTCTCCACTTCCTGATTGGAGAACACCTTTATTGCCAATAAGTAATAGCGATTATGAATTCCAGAATCCGTGTTGAACCAGATAAACATTATCTGCAGTGATAAAAGCATCTGGATCCAGTCTTGTGATGGTGTTTCTTATCTGGCTCTCGTATTTCCGCAATACACTGCAATGCAGAATGGCCACCGCACCATCCCGTCCATGAGCAGATACCTCTGTCACGGCATAGCCTTCATCCCGTAGACCTTCTGCTGTCTCGATGCCGCGGTATGGGCTGACAATGCGAATATTGGTGTAGCCGATCGCCAGACGGTTTTCGATGATCATTCCGATCACCAAACCTGTGGCATAGCCCATGGCGTATCCGAGAATTTTCGTCCAGTTTCCCAGGTCAGACAGCACCCATCCCAGCGCGATAATGTAGGTCAGGGACTGGGATAGGCCGAATAACCAGGCAAGGATTTTCCTGCCCCGCACGATCATCAGGATGCGCAGGGTAGAGAAAGTTATTCCTACCATGCGTAAGGAAAATATCACCAGTGCTGGAATGAGTATTTCGGTCATTTAATTGATTGGCTAAGCTCGCCAAAAACCCCGCCTCACAGGTCGAATATCCTCCGAGGTGATGAATGCCTCTGGGTCAACATCATTGACCATCACTCGAACCAGTTGGACATCCTTACGCAAAACGCTGCAGTTCAACATGGTGACCATACCATCCTTCCCACGAGCTGGCACTTCGGTTACAGCGTAACCTTCAAAGCGCAATTTTTCAGCGATGCCTGATCCCAGTCGAGAACTGATGATGCGCATATGCACATGACCAATCGCTAAACGTTCTTCAATAGCCATCCCGACGACAACTCCTGTGGCAAATCCAGCAGCATATCCCATTATATTCAATGGATTAGTCAGATTGCGTAATACCGAGGTGATGGCGATCATAAATACCGCAGCCTGGCAAAATCCTAGAATCCAAGCGATGGACTTGCGACCCCGCATAACAAATAACACGCGCAACGTATCCAGTGTCATGTCGGTTACGCGCAGAGCAAAGATCAACCCAGCGCTGAGCCAGGCTTGAGGTGACAAAAATAATTCCATAATCTAATCAATCGTGAATATCGTATTCGATTTTATCTGTTTCCAAAGCTTGTACGTAGAGCTGTTCGACGTATTCCTTGACCATCCTGCGCATGCTGAACTGCGGGGTAAGGGTGCGGATCGATTCCTTCATCATATCAATCCATTCACCAGGCAGTCCATCTGAGGAACGCCTCTTATAATAGAGGGGAATAATCTGGGTCTCCAGGATTTCATAGATGCTGATTGCGTCCTCTTCATCCTGTTGACTCGGATTTTCATAATCTACATCTCTACCGATAGCCCACCCGTTTTTACCGTTGTATCCTTCCCGCCACCAACCATCAAGCACTGAGAAATTTAAAACGCCGTTCATCGCGGCTTTCATTCCTGAAGTTCCGGAAGCCTCATGTGGTCGCCGGGGTGTGTTTAGCCAGACGTCTACACCCTGGACCAGGTAACGGGCAAGATTCATATCATAATCTTCTAAGAACACCAGGCGCCCACCATTCTCTGCCTTCTTCACTATGCGGTAAACTTCCTGGATTAACATCTTCCCTGGTTCATCTGCGGGATGAGATTTCCCGGCAAAGATAATTTGAACCGGCATATTTGGGCGGTTGATAATATCCAGCAGTCTGTCGAGATCCCGTAAGATCAGATTGGCGCGTTTGTAAGTGGCAAAACGGCGTGCGAACCCGATGGTCAAAGCATAGGGATCGAGAATCACACCTGAGGCAACTACCTGCACTGGATGAATGCCTCCGTTCAACCATTGGTCGCGCGCCCGTTCACGCATGTAATAAACCAGTTTCCGCTTCAAATGCCGCCTGACAGCCCACAATTCAGCATCAGGAATTTTTTCCACAGCGTCCCAGACTTGGTTTTCGTCAAGGGCATCCATCCAGTTATCACTCATGTATTGGTCAAGGAGATTACGGAGCCGGCGGGCGAGCCAGGATCCGGAATGAACACCATTGGTGATATGTGTAATAGGGACGTCATCAACCCGCACATCTGGCCATAGGTGGTGCCACATATCACGGGCAACCTGTCCGTGGAGCTCGGAAACACCGTTGCGGTAGCGGGACATACGGATAGCCAGAACTGGCATACTAAACGTGTTGCCCCAGGGATTAGGATTACGTCCCAGGCTGAAGAACTGCTCTCGGTCTAATTCTAATTCTGGGATTAGACTCGAGAAGTATTTATCGATCAACCACTCCGGAAACTCATCGTTGCCTGCTGGAACCGGAGTATGGGTAGTAAATATACTGGAAGCATAGATTTGGTATTTTGCTTCATCAAATGAATGTCCTGAAGCGATCATCTCTCTTGCACGTTCTAGATTTAGAAAGGCTGAATGCCCTTCGTTCAAGTGCCATACGCTGGGGTTATAACCCAGACTGCGCAGTGCACGCACACCACCGATACCTAGGATGATCTCTTGTGAGATGCGGGATTCTAAATCACTTGTGTATAGACGGGCAGTTAATTCACGATCACTTACTGAATTACCTTCAACATCACTATCCAGTAAATAAAGCCTAACCCTGCCAACATGGATTACCCAAAGACGGCCTTTTACCTCGCGCCCAGGTAATTCCACAGAAATCGTCAATGGTTCACCATCTGTGGTCATGATCGGCAAGATCGGAAGTTCTGAAAATTTCAGGCGGATATAATGTGCTTCTTGCCAGCCATCCTCGGTGATTTGTTGGGAGAAGTAGCCATGGGTGTACAAGAATCCAACTGCGATCAAGGGCAACCCGAGATCGCTGGCTCCTTTGAGGTAATCGCCGGAAAGAATCCCAAGTCCACCGGCATAGATCGGCAGAGTTTCATGGAGTCCAAATTCTGTTGAGAAATACGCAATTGGTCGGTGGTTAAACTCTGGGTAATGCCGGGAACACCAGGTATCCTCGGTGTTCATATATTCATCGAATTCCCCGAAGATGCGATCATAAAATTCGAGGTAATGATGGTTTTGTGTAACGGCATTGAGTTGAGCGCGTTCAACCATACTCAAAAATCGGATCGGGTTGTGGTGCGTACGTTCCCACAAATCCCGATCAATTTCGATGAAAAGTCGCTGTGCGTCCGGGTTCCAAGTCCACCACAAATTGTAGGCTAGTTCTCCCAGACGGTTAATGCGACGTGGTAAGTGAAAATTGTTTGGAATTTCCGCCTTGTATGTTTCCATAAACAACATCCTTCTTCCAGCAACAAGCCGCAACCAAGGTTCTGAATGGCATGACCGGAGAATGGTTCTTCCAAGCTATTAGCTCTGCCAGATTGTGGTTGCGACCCGATAATAATTAGTCAGACGAACGGCATTAATCTTACCACTTTTCACTAAGAATCGAAGGGTTGTAAGGATTATACCAACCTGGACCAATTTTGACTTGCGTCATTTTCGTGAGCGGTTTACAATCATTGGCGTTCAGAAGTTCCCTTTTTGACCAGATGGCATGACCCCAGGATCAACAGTGGCTAGAACTGCTCAGTTATTCGTTACGTGTATTATCGATACGCTCTATCCTGAAACTGGTGAAGCGGTAGTCCGTGTCCTTCAACGTTGTGGGGCTACAGTGGATTTTCCTAGAGACCAGACCTGTTGCGGCCAACCGGCGTTTAATGCCGGGATGCGACCACAAGCACGCCAAATGGCTGAAAATACTATCCGGATTTTAGAAAATAGTCCCGGGGATATTGTCATCCCCTCAGGTTCCTGCACGGGAATGATCCGCCAAGGATATCAGGAGTTATTTGCTGACGATCCGGATTGGCTAGAGCGCTCCCAGTCAGTAGCCAAACGCACATTTGAGTTCACTCAATACTTGGTGGATGTAATCGGCGTCGAAAATCTGGATGCAAAGTTCCCGCATAAGATTTCTTACCATGCTTCTTGTCATTTACTGCGTGATTTAGAGATTGACGAACAGCCTCAACGCCTGTTGGAGAAGGTGAAGGAAGCGGAATTAATCCCGCTTCCGAAGCGAGAGGAATGTTGTGGGTTTGGTGGTCTTTTTTCAATTGAACACCCTGAGATATCGAAAGCGATGTTAGATCGCAAAATTGATAATCTTATTACCAGCGGTGCCTCCATTCTAGTGTCATGTGATGCAGGCTGTGTCGCGCATATCAGTGGGGGATTACAGCGAAAAAAAATCTCCCTACAGGCAGTACATATCGCCGACATCTTGGATAAACGGTAGCTTTTGTATATTTATAATCTAATGGTCGATACATTCCATAAACACATCCAATCATCTTTAGTAAACGAGAATTTGCAAATTGCACTCGCTGCAAATGCCGAGCGGAGGATCACGGCCCACGAGCAAGCGTTGAAGTCTTTATCTGAGCCCTGGCAAATCTTACGCCAGCGTGCCCATAATGTTCGCCTCCAGACAATCAACAACCTGGATGGTTACCTGGATCAGTTTACAAATCAGGCTAAAAACAATGGGATGATCGTCCACCGGGCAGCGGATGCAGGGCAGGCAGTACAGACTGTGTTGGATATTGCCAGGGAAAAGCGCGCAAAGTTGATCGCCAAATCAAAGACGATGGTAAGCGAGGAGATCGGCTTAAATCACTCGTTGGAAGCAGCAGGATTCCAGGTTATCGAGACGGATTTAGGTGAATATATCATCCAATTGAGAGAAGAATCGCCATCGCATATCATCACCCCTGCGGTGCACCTGAGAAAAGAAGATGTGGGAGTAACCTTCCAGAATAAACTCGGTATTCCCTACACCACAGATATTCCCACTTTGACTGCAGCTGCTCGCGAACGGTTGCGACGAACGTTTATTGAGGCAGATAT
>JAUWLJ010000336.1 GCA_030613705.1 Chloroflexota bacterium | reverse complement strand
GCATGACCATGACAAAATCTGTTCAGCCGTTTGCCGGATTTCCCGAGGGAAAAGTTCGCTTCACCAACATTCCTGCCCTCTTTTTTCACCAGCTGCTGCCTGTTATCGACCACATCGGTGAATTAAAGGTCACCCTCTACGCTTTCTGGCGACTGGATCACATGGAAGGCACCTTTCGCTATTTACAGCGAGAAAATTATCTTGAGGATTCTGACTTCATGGTGGGCCTGGCCGGAGATCCACAGCAGGCTGAGGCAGCATTAGATGATGCCCTCGAGCGCTGTGTTCAACGCGGTACATTTATCCAGGCAGTGCTGGAATTGGAAGAGGGCTCACAAGAATTCTACTTTCTCAATACACCCAAAGGACGCGCAGCCGTTGAGGCCATACAGCAAGGTGAGTGGCGCCATTCTGGTGACCCGGCCTCACCCCTCGAGTTGGTCGCCGAGAAGCCGAATATCTACAACCTGTATGAAGAGAATATTGGTCCGCTCACCCCGATGATCGCTGAAACACTGCGAGATGCTGAAGATTCTTACCCGTACCAATGGATCGAAGACGCGGTGCGCCTCTCCGTGGAGAACAATGTCCGCCGTTGGAGCTATGTAGAGGCTATTCTTAAACGCTGGCAGGCAGGAGGACGCGATGAGCGAAAGGATCGACGAGACACTGAAAAAGATCGCCGCCGCTACGTCGAAGGAGAATTCTCCGACTTCATCGAACACTGAAGATGGAACCACTCCCGGGCAGCCCGATTTGCTAGGTGATCCTGATTGCCCCCACTGCCAGGGTTTGGGCTATTTGCGCGCTGAGGTTCCAGTCGGGCATCCGGACTTTGGTAAGATTCTCTCCTGCACCTGCCGCCAGGCTCAGGTCAGCCAGCAGGTGCACCGGCGTTTGTATTCGCTCAGCAATCTGGATGAGCTGCGCCATCTGACCTTCGACAATTTCCAGCAACGAGGACTTATTGGGATAAGAGACTATCAAGCAGACTCGATAGAGCTGGCTTACAACCAGGCCCAACAGTTTGCCCAAACCATGCAGGGCTGGCTCTTCCTGGAAGGCCCTTATGGAAGCGGAAAGACCCACCTGGCGGCGGCCGTAGCCAACTTTGTTGTTGGGCTTGGCGTCCCCACATTATTTCTCACTGTTCCCGATCTCCTCGACACGCTGCGCTTCTCCTTTGATGATCCCGAAACTTCTTTTGAGCAGCGATTTGAAGAAATTCGCCGATCCTCCTTACTGGTTTTGGATGACTTCGGTACCCAAAATGCTACCGCCTGGGCTCGGGAAAAGCTATTCCAGATCGTGAATTACCGTTATATCAACCGCCTACCCTTAGTCGTCACCACGAATCTCGCGTTGGAGGAGATCGAAGGTCGCATCCGCTCCCGGTTGCTGGATCCCGAACTTGTCACCAGGGTAGAGATCAGTGCCCCCGATTACCGCCAACCGCTAGATGATGCTGGTCATCCGGATTCCTCATCGCTTGATACTTTGCACGGATTGACCTTCGGTAATTTCAGTGACCGAAAGGGAGAAGGCTTGGCACCGCAAGATTTGCAAAGTCTTGAAAAAGCATTCCGGGCTGCGCTTGAATTCGCTGAAAAACCCAAAGGTTGGCTGGTGTTTACTGGACCTTATGGCTGTGGAAAAACGCATCTGGCAGCAGCAATTGGTAATTATCGCAATGACATGGGACAACCTCCCATCTTTGTAACCAGCACAGAATTGCTGGACCATCTCCGGGCTACATTCAACCCTGAGAGCCCTGTACGCTTCGACCGGCGATTTAAAGAGTTTCAGACATGTGCTTTTCTGATTCTGGATGATTTAGGAACCGAATCGATGACCCGCTGGGTAAAGGAAAGACTTCACCAATTATTCAATACCAGGTATAACTCCCAACTGCCAACTGTGATCACGACATCTGAGAATATGGACGAGATCGATGGCCGCATCCGCAGTAGGATGCTCGATAAGCGCTTATGCAGAGTTTTAGGTATCACTGCCCCTTCTTATCATGGCATAAAACCAACCCGATCAAAATCTTCCCGTAAACGCCGCTCGTGAACATACCGGCAATTTACTATTTAATAGAGGTATTAAATGACCCAACCAAATGATTGTTGTTTATATTGTGAACGTGACAGCAGCCAGGTGCCGCTCATGGCGCTGGTTTTCCAGGGACAGGACTTATTGATCTGCCCCCAGCATTTACCAATATTGATCCATTCACCAGCCAAGCTGGCTGATAAGCTCCCGGGTCTGGCCCAAATTTCCCCTGCCGAACAGAACCACCACGACTAGACTTTATTAAAAGCAGGCAAGAGGTATTCTTGTGTTACTCCTCTGCCTGATATCGCCTCCGATCGATAATAAATTCCCTGAATTTATTCACTTAGTGAATTGGGTAAATGATCATGGCACAAATAGAATACCCTCCTGAACTACCACTTCCACCCCATTTTGACCCGCAAAAAGTTGGCCAGGTGTGGCGTGGTCCGTATGAGGAACGTGCCGCTCAAGCGCGCGCCTGGGCTAAAGATCACCGCCTGAAACCCAATGAGAAGGATCGTTTCAAGATCGCCCTGGTTTTGATCGATGTACAAAACACCTTCTGTATACCTGGATATGAGCTGTTCGTCGGTGGTCGCTCGGGGAGCGGCGCGGTTGACGATAACACCCGCCTGGTGCAGTTTATTTATCGCAACCTGGGAGTTATCACCCACATCTCGCTAACACTGGATACCCACCAGGCGACCCAGATATTCCACCCCATTTTCCTGGTTGATGAACATGGTGAACATCCGCCGCCATTCACGCTCGTTACTGCGCAGG
>JAUWLJ010000319.1 GCA_030613705.1 Chloroflexota bacterium | reverse complement strand
ATGTCCAACCTGACTTGATCGCGGGATTTCTGGTACTCGAGCAGCCCTTCCAGGGCAGAGATCGTGGTGTGGAAAGAGCTGTGCCGATGGCCTTTGTAATCCTCGCAGTTCCACCCCCACTCGGACATCTGCCTTTCCAGCAGGTGGTCTGCCAGATTATCTATTCTTGGGTCTGGATATCGAAAAAATGCCAGCACAGATAAGACCATCCCCGTGATACAAACTTCACTCTGTTTGTGTGACCTGGAGTAATTGATACCGCCATCAAGATAGACTCCGCGCTCGAGGAGCTGCTGGCAGCCATTTTTTGCTTGCAGGTTTGCAGCTGGTAGGCCTAATCGTCTCAAAGCCAGCATCGTATAGGTAGTGGAGATCCATTTTGGACCGTAAATCCCTCCCCCCCCTAATCCCGGGGGCTCCTTGTATGCCAGAAAACGTGCGCCCCACCCACGATCGGCAAGTTTCTCCCTTTCCTTTTCGATGATTACCTCGTCTTCAGCCAGCAGATCGCGCATCACCTGCCAGCGTATCGCTGGATCGCCTTCCAGCAGCCAATCCATGATCTCTGGCGCTACCTGCAACTGATTTTTCTTCTCTTGTGTATTGCCTATACGCATTTTCGTGTTTATTTTAGATTCTCAAGGCATACAAACCTGGAATTTATCCTGCTCTATCTTCCAAGGCTCGCATCCGGGCACTGTGCAGATGGCAGATCGCCACCGCCAAGGCATCCGCGGCATCATCAGGTTGCGGAATTTGCTCTAAATCAAGCAAGGCCTGCACCATTTGCTGTACCTGATTCTTATCTGCCCCGCCGAACCCCGTGACAGCCTGCTTGACCTCATTCGGGCTGTATTCCGCAATGGTCACTCCTGATTCGGCCAAAGCCAGCAATGCTATCCCACGTGCCTGCCCCACAGTCAAGGCAGTACTCACGTTGCGGGCAAAAAATAATTTCTCCACCGCACCGCTCTGCGGGCTGTGGAGATCGATTATGTTCTTGAGATTGTGATAAAGTTGGACCAACCTCTCCGGCATTTTTTCGTCTGCAGAAGTTTTGATCACCCCGTAATCAACAACACTCAGACTGCCGTCCTGCTCCTCCCTCACCAATCCATACCCGGTGATCGCTGTTCCAGGATCTATCCCGATCGCCAGCATTTACGTATCAAGCTACTTCTAGTTCTGTCAGTGCTTCATCTGAGATGTGCAGATTTGAATAAACGTTCTGCACATCCTCGAGTTCTTCTAGTGCTTCTACGACACGCAGCACCTGGGCGGTGTCTGATGGGTTCAATTCGATTTCATTAGTCGGGAACATGCGCAGCCCGGCTTCATCTGTCTCGATATTCGCCGCTTCTAGTTCATCATTAATCGCCTTAAAATTGTCCACTGCGCCGATGATTTCGACCACGCCATCATCGAATGTCACATCATCTGCCCCGCCCTCGACTGCCAGTTCAAATATCTGGTCCTGATCATGATCAGCGAGTGGGAAAGAGAAATATGCCAGGCGGTTGAACTGCCAGCCTACAGAGCCAGTTTCCCCCATACTTCCGCCAAAACGGGTTAAGGTATGGCGGATCTCCGCCACCGCCCGGTTGCGGTTATCTGTGACGCATTCAATCAGCATGGCGACACCGTGGGGAGCATAGCCTTCGTAAATAACTTCTTCAATCTGCGCCGCCCCGTCCTTACCTTCTCCGGTGCCTTTTTGGATCGCCCGCCCAATATTGTCCTTGGGCATGTTATTCGTCCGGGCGCGATCAATTGCCAACCTCAAACGGAAATTGACATCTGGATCGCCACCACCCTGGCGCGCGGCAATAGAGATCTCGCGCGCTAGGCGGGTAAAAAGCTGCCCTCTCTTTGCGTCCGCAGCACCCTTTTTACGCTTAATTGTCGACCATTTTGAATGACCAGACATGTCATATTCTCCTGAAACTGGACTGGCAGGTAATGTGCTATTTCTGCAAATTATACCATGCGACCTCAGTGCGGCAGCCTGATGGATACCTGCTCAACTGGCAGCCAGGAACGATTTCTCGATCATGATTATCCAGTCAAACTTGATTCCCGGTCAGGGAAAAATGAGATCATGGGGGTACTGTCCATCAAACAAAGTGGAATCGGTTCCGATAGTATCGCTCATCCTCCACCGGACAGGCGCAGCGTGAGATCCTTCATCAGGTTGAGCATCCCCCGCAAGTCTACCGCTTCCGCCAGGGCGCCTTCCAACCAGCCCATGATCGGCACCTGCCCGCCCAGGCGCTCACGCAGGTAGCGGATCGCCTCCAGCCTGTCACTCATCCGCCTGCCTATCCCCGGATCTGGAGATTTGAGCCTCTGTAAACTCTGGGGATCAGCCAGCAGAGGTTCTCTAGCAATTGGCAGGTCGTCGTGTGGAAAATGGACCTTCAGGCCGAAATCCGCCGCCTCCCGATAGGGATCATAAATGACCTGGAGGATATCCAGGTCAAATGCTTTTTGAACCGCCAGGTTGGCTTCCGCCAGTACCCTGTGGCCCTGGTAATAGGATGACAGCGGCTGGTCAATATAATGCGCCGTAAAGGTCATCATAATATCGAAATTCGGTGTCCTGTCGACCGGCTCACCAGACAAGCGGCACTTAAAATCGTTCGTATGGCGTTAATCGCAGCACAAGCTGCTTTATTCCTCGCCACGAATGAAAGCTTCTGTCATCTCCCGGGCAACGTCATCCCTGAACTGCTTGGGGGGTGTTTTCATCAGGTATGAAGATGGGCCAATGAGTGGTCCTCCCAAACCTCGGTCAATGGCGATCTTCGCGCAGCGCACAGCGTCAATGATCACGCCAGCCGAATTGGGTGAATCCCAAACTTCTAATTTTGTCTCCAAATTGAGGGGCACATTGCCAAACGTGGTCCCTTCCATGCGCACGTGGCACCACTTGCGATCGGTCAGCCAGGGCACGTAATCGCTGGGCCCGACATGTATATTTTCTTTGGGCAGCTCATAAGGCAGCATGCTGGTCACCGCGCCCGTCTTGGAGATCTTCTTCGATTCAAGGCGCTCGCGCTCTAGCATATTGAGAAAATCCGTGTTACCGCCGAAGTTTAACTGGTAGGTACGGTCCAGCCGCACCCCCCGGTCGACG
>JAUWLJ010000254.1 GCA_030613705.1 Chloroflexota bacterium | reverse complement strand
GGGCGCTTGGAGCTCATGGCTACCGGCATTTCCTTTAGCTCACCTTCGGATGGCAGATTCTGATCCCCCCAGCCAAGATTGGCGATGGGCAGCATCTCTGGCGTGGCGCGCTCCACGATCGGGATGAACTGGATGAAATCGGTTTTGACTTCATCCCGGAAGAAACGATAGACCTCGAGAGGGTAGTCAGCATTCCCAGCATGCACGGTGCACAGGATGTTGAAGTCGACGTTGTATTGCTGCAGCTTGCGCGCAGCAGCCATTACCTTATCGAACGTTCCATCGCCGCTCTTGTCGACCCGATATCTATCATGAAATTCTTTGGGTCCATCAAGAGACAATCCCACCAGGAAATTATGTTTCTTAAAGAACTGACACCACTTGTCGTCCAGCTTGGTGCCATTGGTCTGGATGGTATGGTCGATCTGCATACCTGGGCGGGCGTATTTCTTCACCAGCTCAATAGCATGCTCGAAAAATTCCAAGCCCATCAATGTTGGTTCGCCGCCCTGCCAGGCGATGGTCACCTGGGGGGCGCGCTGGGATTCGATCAGCTGCTGGATGTATGCTTCAAGGACATCATCTTTCATGCGAAAGGGACTGCCGGGATAGAGCGCTTCTTTGGACAAAAAGAAGCAATACTCGCAGTCCAGGTTGCAGATCGCTCCGGTGGGCTTGGCCATGACATGGAAGTAATCCGGGGCATTCTCTGGGCGAGTTTCCGGCATGGTCAGGGGTTCGTAAGAGATATTCGTTTTCATACTATCAATCCTGAAATCCCCTTGAAAAGAAAGAAGATGCCAAAACCGGTAAAAATAACGATCACCACCGGTCTAAAATTGTCCTTGATCCAGTTGAAAAGCGCATCGAGTATAGCGCCTGAGCGCTCGGGCATGAGCAGGTGAATCCCGATGATGAGTAAATAAAATAGCTGGATCAACACGGAAAATATGAAATAGTTTACCAGACTTTGGAGGGGGGTCAGATTAGCGGTAAAGATCACGGCGACTGCAGTTAGCACGAAGGCCCACTGCTTGGGGCTGACCATGATCCAGCCAAAACCGGTTGAGAATGCCGCCCGTGGGGTGAGATACTCGATCTTCTCCAGCCAGGCTGGTGGTGGTTTGTCGTCTTCCTCTTCCTGGAAGATAAACTTGGCTGCCCCGGTCAGCATGATGATACCCACCAGGATGAACATGACCGAGACAACCGTCATCAGCTCCGGTCCCCGCTCATCCATGGTTAAACCAACAAATGAAAAGAGAAAGCCGAACAGGATGCCCTGTGCCATCATGGCGGTGACCAAACCGCTGACATAGGTGAACGCGGTCAGCGCCTGTTTGGGTGTATGTAAAAGCAAGATTACGGCGATGGTGCGCGCCGGGGAGATGAGCATTGCCAGCATGATAGGCAAGAGCGCCAGCCATAAATCAGTCATATGCTTCAATCCATCCTTTCCCTCAGTCTGCGTGAAAGGTATCCGGCGCCAGTTCGGGGTGTAGTTCGCCAACTGCTACCTGAAGGATTGAACCATCATCCAGCACCGCTTTGATTAACTTTGGGTGATCGCCCAAACCTTTTATTCCTTCTGGATCGGCATCCTGCGGATAACCTTCAACGCCTTTGATCCCATACGGAACCGTCAGCATCAGACCGGGTCCTTTGCGTACGATCAACACATCATGGATCCATTGTGCGTAACTGACTGTGCGCGACCATTTTGATTCTTCATCAGAAACAGGATCTGTCTCGGGTCTAACCTTGATCGGGAAACTACCCGGCTGCTTCCTAACACGCTTGCTGTTCCAGAGGATCAGAATCAACATACCGATGAGCATCCAAAGCGGCACACCTAGAACATACATGATTATGCTAACTAGCATATCGATCTCCAAATTATTTAAGCTTGCTCATTTTCATAGAATCGTCAATTAACGCTGGTGTTACCTAATGCCAGGTTTACTGGAAACCCTTTCGTTATCAACAATGCAAGCATCGAGTTTCGCATTTAAATCTTCACCATCAATGCCCTGCGGAGAGCCAATCGCTACAATCTGGGTGCGGGGGGGGCGATCACCCCACTCGTCGTACAGTGACACATCGGAGCGGCGACCAACGACCTGTAACACCGCCCGTCGCTCTGGCGCTTCAACTGAAAAAATCACCCCTTTGCAGCGATAGATGCTGCCCGGAAGTTTTTTGGCCATCTGGCGTATGGCTTCTAAGGACATAGGACGGTCTGATTCATAGCTCCAGGTGCTGAATTCCTCCCCATGGTCATGATCTTCATCGCGATCAGACCCATTTGGACCGTAAAAATCACCCTGATTGAACAACCGCCGGGCTGGATCGTAGCGACCGACCCCCATCAAGATTTCATAGGGTACATCGCAGTAATTGGTTTTCACCATGCGGATGCGGTTGAAATGATGATTGATCCATTCATGAACTTGTTGAACCTTGTCTGCTCCGGCCAACGCGACTTTGTTAAGAATGACCATGTCTGCAAAACCGATCTGGCGCAATTTAAGTTGATTTAGACTCTCATATTCCTGCTGTTCCAGAATCTGGTCTGCATCCATCACACAAGTGATGCTGTCTAAGCGGATGCGATCACGGTATTTGAACGAATTGAACGTGGCCACAATGCCTGCAGGGTCAGCCACGCCACTGGCCTCCAATAGAATATACTCAACCTTGTCAGGACGTATGATGAGTTCTTCTACGGTTTCCAACAAATCCTCGCGGATCTGGCAGCAAATACATCCATTCGCCAAACTGATCATGTCGTCTTCTACACCGACGATAAGCTCCGCATCGATATTGATTTCGCCAAAATCATTAACAAGAACGGCTATCCGCAAACCATGATCATCTTGTAGTATCCGATTAAGTAAGGTTGTTTTTCCAGCACCCAAAAAACCGGTTAGGATTGTGATCGGTACAGCACTGCCCTGATCGTTAGCAATTTCCATTGATCATCTCCAACTGAATACCCTGTTTGGCTATTGATAGCCAAACAGGGTATCCAAATCCAACTATTATTCTTGCTGCTGTTTGGCGGCCATCATTGCTTTGAGATCAATTCTTATTGGAGGCAATTCGGTAACGAGCTCACGATCTACATCTTTTGGATTGTATGTCTGGGAGTCGATCTCAATCTCACGCAAATATGGAATCTGTTGTTCTTCCCGTGGTATTTTCACCGGTGGGAATTCAAGCACATCTGGTAATTCCTCAAGACCAAAGGCTTTCAGCATGAGATCGGGACTTAGCTGGGAGATACTGCCAAGTTCGGGAAGAACAGCGTCACGTGCCCAAATAGCATCCTTGGTTACATTGATAACCCGAACATCTGGAGCGCCAATAATAAACAGACCGTCCCAATGGGTCCTGATACCAGCGATGATTTCACCGCTTAGTTCCGGTTCGTGCTCAAGATGAGTGACCATGCCAACACGGGGATTAATTTCTTTGAAGAGGTAACCAGCGGCAAAGTGAGGGGTATGGTGGGTATCTATGATGTAGTTATAGATGATTGGTGGATAGCCCGTTTTCATTGACATAAGATTGGCTATGTCATTCTGAACCTCGGTGACGAATACATCTACACCTTCGGAGTATTTGACCGTTAATTTATCAGGACGACCGTCACCAGTCCAGACAAAGGAGAGTCCATTCCAGTCTAAACGGTATGCCGAGGCGCCATCTTTTCCATGTGATCTCGGCCAGTGGCGAACGGTGACACCGTTTTTCTCGTAACAGATTCCGTTTTCCTCACGGAAATCAAACTCAGTCACGTCTACCTCAAACCCATCTCCAATTGGCAAGGTATCGAATTCTTCAAAATGCCAACGCAGCATTTTGCTCATATTATCGATCATAGCCTGCGTACCTAACTCTGGAATACGACCAGTAGGACCTGTAACACGCAGCGGCTTGTAGCGCCCACTCGAAGCGGTGAAGGGCAACATATAAGATATATCAGAATAATGATCTACGTGCAGATGCGTGATGAAGATATCGTTGATCAAGGCTGGGGGGAGACCCATAGCCAGGATGTTATGAACAGAACCGTT
>JAUWLJ010000028.1 GCA_030613705.1 Chloroflexota bacterium | reverse complement strand
AGCAGGTCGAGGAAATCATCGCGAGCATGGAAATCCAAATTGGAGGTCGGTTCATCGAGAACAAGAATGTGCGGGTTTGCGAGCAGGGCAATGCCCAAGGCAAGGCGCTGTTTCAAACCACCAGAAAGTTCACGGATCAGTTTGCCCTCGTGTCCTGATAAATCAACCCGTTCTAATATGGGCTGGATTTGTGCTTCTAAAGGATTGGGAACACCTTTCAAGCGAGCGTAGAACTTCATGGTCTCTTGCACCGTGAGATCATCGTGAAATGCGAGTTCCTGGGGGACAAAGCCGACCAGCTTGCGGACAACTTTTCCCTGGCGGCGAACATCGATCCCGTTGACGGTGATCTCTCCTTCAAAAGGCAAGAGGCCAATCAGACAGCGTAAAGAGGTGGTTTTTCCAGCACCATTGGGTCCCCACAAAGCGACTGCCTGACCAGCAGGAATTTCAAATGAGAGCTGGTCAACGACGGTGATACCCTTGAAACTTTTGGTTAGCTGTTTTACTTGAATCAAAAGATTATTTCCTTTCTGATCTTTCCCAATTCCTATCGGGGGTCGATATGGTGATGGACCTGGTTTGTTCGATCGTGAGAGGGGCAATCCTGCACCACCCAGGAAGACGATACTGGCCAAGAGGATCAATCCAGCTGATACCCAAAGAAACCAACTATCGTTTTCTTCAGGTAGAGCCGGAAGGTTTTTAGGGAAAACGGGGGACATTAATGGTTGAGAATCGGTCAATTTCGGCTGGGGGCGGACGAAAGGCACCGCTTTGGCCGCGAAATCAACGGCCTGCGAGGAGGGACTGAAAATAAATAAGCGTAAATTGGGAAATCGGGAGGTGAGATTCTCAAATAAACGGTCAGCCCGGTAAATTTCGTCTCCGAAACCATCCCCGGTCTGGTCATAACCAGCGTAATCGCTCCAGAAGTTTCCCACTCCATCCACAGTCCAGAGATTATCCTGGTTCATACCGCCACCACCGATATTGACCTGTTCCTGATTTTCGATGAAACTGTTGTTTGAGAACTGGTTGTGGCGGACGGATGGCATTAAGTTTATGCCGATGTCGTTATAAGCGAAGACATTGCCGTCAAAGGTGCCAAGGCTGTCAACCTCGCGGGGTGAATTATCGAGATGGGCGCCGATCCGGTTTGCAAGGAATAAATTGTCCTGGAAGACGGCATCATCCATATCCTTAAGACCGATACCGAAACCGCTGGGTCCATGATTGTAGGCGATAGTGTTGTGGGTGAGCTCCAGGCGCCGGCTGTACATCATGAATGTGCCCACCGAGTTGTAAGCCAAGAGGTTGTTGGTGATGGTAGCATCGTCACAATACATGAAATGGAGTCCGTAGCGACCCTCGGTGATGGTGTTGTCGCGAACAGTCAGGTTTTCGGAATACCAAAGGACCACATCGCGACCCTTTTCCACCTTGTTCTCTGCTATGAGCACATCGTTGCTGAACCAGACCCGGATCGGATCACCACGACGTGCAAGACCTAAATCCTTACTCTGGATGTAATTATCACGGATAACGGTGCCTGACGCTTCACGAAGGTATATGCCAAAGAGGGTCTGCTCAAGGCGGTTGTGTTCGATAGCTAAATTCGGTGCTTCACCTGCTATCCCAGAATTTTCTTGGTCCAAGGAGGCGCCACTGTTCCGGATGACAAAACCCTGGAAATGGGTGCCTGGGGATACCAGTTTTACCACCGTACCCTGGTCATTCCCGTCGATTACCGGCCAATCGATCCCAGACAAGGTGACTGATTTATCTACGACCAGCGGACCGGAATAATATCCACCACGAACTTCGATCCGATCACCATCAACGGCTGCGTCCAATGCAGCAGAGATCGAGGTGTAGGGACCTTGTGGGGAGACGATCAGAATAGTGTCATCCTTGGCAGAAGAACTCCCAGCTGGGAGAGTAAATGCAAGGACAAGCATTAGGAGCACCAATGACTTGAAAAGGGTGATTTTCACGGGTGGCCTGACTAGTCCAGATCTGTTATAGCGATAGGTTGATCTTCGGAACCAGCCGGGGAATCGATCAAGGGTTTGTAGGCCCGGCGTTGAAAGTAAAGACCAATCAAGATAGAAATCGAAGCCATCAAGGCCAGATAATATCCACTCTGCACCTGGGCGATGGTCACGAACTGGGCGAGCTTGCCCACGCCGAGGATAGGGGGAACGAAAGGCTTGATGGCATTGCTGAGTGGGGCAGTTGGATCTAAATTAAGGCCAAAGTTACGCAGCCAGAAATACATGTCACCCAGGAAGATAAAAGGGTAAAGGATGGCTGGCAAGGCGAGAAGGACGGCATATTTGGAATGGATGAAAATCGCGGCAACGAGCAAGAGGGATAGCACACTGACGGCAGCAATACTCAATGAACGCTCGAGCTGGGCAGCCTCAGCCAGGGGGCGCATGCCGATATAGTGGTTTAGTCCATCGATTTCCCCCACATCACCGGTGAGCTTATTGATATAAGCCGTGATGCTGAGACCCTTGGGATATTGCGGTGCCTGGAGGGTCATCTTCCAGTAAGGAAGAAAGATAGAAGCGATGAGCAGCAGCGCAGCGATTAGGAAAAAGATAATGGGCAGCCTAAAGCGAAAACGATCTTCTGCCAGATTCTCCTCTGGGGTGCGAGGACCGATGATTTTTTCTAGTGAAGTAGCCATAAGGATCTTTTCATATAACTGAGCAGGGGACAGGATTCGTCCCCTGCTCTTGAATGGTATGCAGATTTAGGGTTGAACCAGCATGTAACCGACCATTTCGAGGTGCAGCGCGGAGCAGAACTCCGAGCAGTAGTAGGTGAAGACGCCGTCTTGAGTGGCATCGAACTCAAAAGTGGCGGTCTCACCGGGCTCTATGCTGATGTTGATATTGTAACCGGGCAGGGAGAAGCCGTGGGTGGCATCGTAAGCACGTTCAACATTTGTGAGATGCCATATCACGTGATCGCCCTGATTGATCTCGACGTGTTCGGGATTGAAATGGCTGCGGACAGCGGTCATCCAGATTTCCACATTATTGCCATCCCGTTCAATGCGCTCTTCGCCAGCCAGGGTGGCGTTTGGATCGAGGCTCTGGGTAGCGGGATTCCAGCCGATCTCCGGATAAACCTCCCAGGGATCGAGTTTATCAGCTTTGATAATCTGGGCGTAGTGAGGTTCTCCGATCCCGAGCGGCATGTCGTCGATCAGGGGCATGGTGGTACCGGGTTGGGAGATATCGAGCAGCTGCAAATTCTGAGGAACCAATGGGCCGACGTTCTGGAAGCGATCAATAGCCCATTTATTCAGCGAGACCAGATATTTTCCATCTGGGCTGACAGTATCCCCTTCAGCAGCGGCAAGGTGACCGACATTGTAATGGATAAAAGTCTTGGTGACCAACGACCAGGGCTCATCATCGTTTAGGTCAGCATATGGGCCGCCCATCGTCCAACGGGCAACTGCCGGTTCTAAGAATAGGCTGGTGTAAGCATAACCATCAGGACCGAATTGAGTGTGCAGCGGACCCAGCCCAACCTCAACCTGGGATTCAACGACATCGTCGAAATCCAGGATCGGGATGCCGTAGTCATCGGTTTCGAATCCTCCAGCCGCGATAGCAGATTGGATTTTTTCGAAACTGTAGATGGTTACATGGGGATCGAGCTTGCCGGAGACGACCATGTAATCACCACCGGGAGAGACATCGACTCCATGAGGGCTCTTCGGCTCCGGAGCAAAGTAAAGCAGTTCCTCATCGATGGCGGTTTGCAGGGAGATAACCGGGAAATCGGCGACCATCTCGGTCTGACCAGCCTTGAAGACCTCAATGGCTTTATCCAGGTTGAAGATATGCATATAGTCCATATCACGTTGGGAAGCGCCGGCTTCAAAAGGCGGTTCACCATCCTCAACGCCACCGGTGGCCATCTCGGTGTTGAAGGAGTTGCAGAAAACCCATCCTTCGCTGACCAACTTACCAGCATCGCACAGATCCTGCCAATAAGGAGGCAGCTCTATGGCAAAGGATTGGTCGGTCTGGATACGCCCGCTTTCGCGATCGAATTTCCAGAAGGTGACCATGCCGCGGTATTCCTCTTCGTAGTCCGCCAGGGAAGCGTACTCCCAGCCGAGTGGAGCAGCATACTGACCACCTTCAATGATCCATTCGGTATCTGGGGTGACCATGGTGCCGCCATGATCGTTGATTGCGATGGGGTTTTTCACGATCTGCTTGGTTTCGAAATCCCGCAGATCGATAACGGCGATGCGGGCATTGGCTTTATCATTGATGAACACCCACTCACCATCGTATTCACCACCAGTTTCGCTCAATGCCGGGTGATGGGTATCACCCCAAAGGACTTCCTCACCATTGATTTTACCCTGTTCGAGTACTTCCATGGAGGATTCAGCACCATAACCCCATCCTTGCCAGGGTTCGGGAGTGAAGACTCCGATGAGTTTCAGGAGGCGCATGGACGGCATACCGATGACGAGCATTTGACCGGAATGTCCACCAGAAGCGAACATGATGTATTCGTCATGCTGCCCTGTGGGGGTATAAGTTTTGACGGCTGCTTCAATATCAGCTGGGGTGAGCCCGCGTTCTGCGGCGATGGCATTTATATCACCCGGGGCAGCAGCACTTTCAGGTGTTTCGGTATCACCTCCAATACCGCTGCAGGCAGTCACCAGCAAGAAGCCGACCACAGCCATCAAAACGAAGGGGAGTAAGTATTTCTTCATGGTTCTTAGATTCATCTTGTATTCCTCCTAAGGCGAAGTTAGAATAGCGGATAATTAAAATGAGACGGTCTAAGAGACATCCGCCTCAGATTTTCGGGCTTGGATAGTGTTTTCAATTTCTTCAATAAACGGCTCCATATTTATGTGATAAATATCCAGGGCATCCTCCAGGGTCATGAAATCAGCTAGCGAACAGCCAACACAGGCCATCTTGCGATTTAAGAAGATGGGGATGATCTCAGGCCAGCGGTCTAAGATCTCGGATATGGTCATTTGCAGGAAAGTTGAATCTCGCTCAGTAGACAATACAATTACACCTTGGCAGGTTAGCTGATAGCAGCTAAATGATACTTTTCTTATCGATTTTGTTCTTTGTGCTAGCGCAAAGAGGGAAAGAGCTGGGTGGAGGCGGGCTGAAGGAGATTAGCGAGCGGGTGGCGTGAGGGAGTGAGGGAGCTGCGGGAGTAAAGGGGAAGAGATGTCAGGTGATTCCAATGCAAGGTATTGGAACCCGGATAAAGTTAAGTAGATTATTGGGATCGGAGAAAAAAAAAGGGGGGGGCTGGAAGGGTCCAACGCCGAGCCTTGGAACCAGGGCATTGGTGGGAGCTGGAGCTATTTGGACATATCTTCGGCAATGACTACCAGCTGGTGGGGAGCCAGGATGGTTACCTGTTCCCTTTGGCTGCTCACCAGACCATCTTTTTCCCATTGGCTCAGCGTGCGGCTGACGGTGTAGAGGGTGGTGCCGGTCATCTCCGCCAGGTCCTGTCGGGTGAGGGCGATGTCGATCAGGATGCCTCGATCTAATTTACGGCCGGTCTGGCTGGCTAAACGCAACAAAGCGCGGGCAATTCTTCTTTCAACGCGCTCTGTTGCCTGCTCGCGGAAACGGTCCTGAAATTCCTGTATTCGGCCGGCAAGGATGCGGAGGGAGTTAATGGCCAGCTGGGGGTATTTTTTCATCAAATCCAGCATAACCTGATCTTCCCAGGTCAGTAGCGAAACCTGGTTGACTGTAGTTGCCGTAACCGGATAAGGAATTTTACTCAATACAGCAACGACTGCAAATGCTTCACCAGGACTGACATAGCGCAGAATTATTTGTTGCCCATCTTCGGTAAGCTGTGTCAGTTTTACCTTCCCCTTCACCAATACGCAAAAACGTCGGGCTTGATCGCCCTGGTGGAATAGATACGTGTTTTTATCGTATTCTCGATGGGTGGCTGTGGAGGCAATTTCATCCAAATCCTGGAAGGATAGTTGGTGGAAGAAGCCGATCGGAGCCAAAAGGTGAGTAGGGTTGCCTGCTAAGATTGCCATAATTGTGAAAATAATAACAAGGTAAAATTGCTCAAAAATATCTACTTACCTATTTTATCACAACTGCAATAGCGGGAAATCAGCCTTGGAAGATACGCACGGGGGTTCGAAAACGCAGCTCTAATCTGACCATAATATGTGCACATGCTTGGAGCAGTGCTGGATTTGCATCCAGGTTGTTTGAGCCCACCGATGCCGCGGTCCTAGAAAAGGTATAGGGTTTCAACACGTTACGCATGTGGGAGTTATCTGAGTCGAACTAATCCAGCAATACAGCTGGTCCGTGTTTCAGTTTTCCAGTGTATCCAGCTAACTTGACTTATTTTGACCTTGCCGACTCAAAAACCAGCTGCCAGCCTTGCCGATCCTGATAAACGAAGAGAAATCCCAGGTGCTCTCCTAGGGTGCATCCTCCCGGCGCAGATTAGCCATGATCGATACTCCTAGATGAGTTAATCGAGCCGTTGTATCATGATGAGGGTATAAACATGGAGCACTATGCTTACCCTGTCTGTCCCCTGACCCACAGCCAGATAAAAAAAAGATCGAACCCTGGCTAGAAACTAAGCAATAAAAAAAAACCGCTGGAAAAAGTTCTGCAGGACCAGTGGTTTTTTTCTTAGCTATTTTGTACAGGAATGGTTAGGTTGATTTCTTGAGCAAGGGAAGACCATTCTTGTTCTCGACGACGACGTAGCCATCAGGGACTGCATCCAAACCGCCTTCAGGTTTTTCTGCCTTGGCGAAGTAGTACAGCCAGGAGGTCTTGCCGCTCTTGGTGGTGCGTGCATTTCCGTGCAGATAATAGGTAACACCTTTTGAATTCACGAAACTAAATGCCATGGTAATCTCCTTCGTATAAATTAGTGTAAAATGACATCTGGTTGGTATACTTCCCCTGATGTCAAGTATGAACTTCAACACTTACTTTACTCTAAAATCTCCAATTAATCAATACCAGAAAGGGTCCAAATCTATCCTTGATATTTTACATGTATCAAGGAAGTTGCATTAATTAATGTGGGATACCTTTGGGGGGGATATAACCCACGGGTAACCATACACAGGGCAGGAAAGCGTTTTGTGCGGATTTGGAACAACCACTAAAATCTAACAAATTCATGGCAGGGTTACGGAGCGATCTTGCCGACTGGTAAGAGACATAATGGTTGTTCTTGAACATCCAGATTGAGAAGGCTCTTAACCTGGTCGTCGTTAAAAGCTCCGATAAATACAGTGCCTAAATTGAGAGAAACTGCCTGCAGGTAGACATTTTCTGCAGCACTGCCGACCTCCATGTGCACGTACTGGATGCCGCGGTCTCCGTATTTCCCGGTAGTACGCTGGTAGATGGCTGAGATGAGAATAACAGCAGCTGCATCCTGAACTGACTCTTGATTCAAAGCCGCCTGGCTGAGTTCCCGGCGGAAATCACCCAACATTAACTGCTCTAAACTGTGGTTTTCCGGATGGTAGCGGTAAACCCCAGAGGGTAGCTGGTCTACCTGACCACTGACCAAATACAGCTCAACTGGATAAAGTGCCCCCGCTGAGGGAGCAGTGCGATAGCCACCCGGTCGATTAATACCTTGAGCAGCCCAAAGCAGCTGTGATACCTCAGCTAAGGTCAAGGGATCAGGTGCGTATTGACGGATAGATTGCCGCTTGAGGAGGGCGTTTTCAATCGATGTCTGACCGTCATGAGCTGGTTCAGGAAGAGATATCCAGTCACCCGATTCGGATCTGATTTCAGGTTCAGACTTACGAAAATAATTGAACATTGCTCCTCCAACTAATACGAGGAAAAGGCAGATTGAAAGGGTCAATACCCACTTCTTATTCATGGCAGCACAAAAATCACGGTTCCACTTATAAGAGAATATACATCAAGATCTAAGAATCAGCAAATCTTGGATGATCAAGAAGGTTTATTGGGTGGAGGTATAGCACTATACTCAGCTGGAATTTTGGAAGTTTGATTTTGTAGAAGAGGAAGCCTTTCAATTAATATGGAGTCGAAAGCAGATTATAAGAATAGAAGAAACAATGCGCATAGCCATAATTAATAAGGGGAAATTAAGACGGTTTGAGAGACAAATTCCTCAAACCGCCTATGATTGGAAAGGATATAAAACTTTAGAAAGCCCCAAAAATCGCGGCACCTGCGAGTCCAATGGCACCTAGGATGAATCCGCCAATCACTACAACGACGAAAAATGCGATCCAACCAATAACTACTGTGATGATCGTCTGCAGCCACTCAAGGTCTAAGGCTTCCTTCACAGCAATGAAAGCTGCGATAACCCAAAGTATCCCGGCAATAACTTTTATCGGTCCTGTAATGCATGCCAAGAACAATCCAAATATACCAAGTAAGCCAAATATTTGCCATACATAAGCCAGACCAACGGTGCGAACAATTTCGTTAAAGCTGGATTCGGCTTTAAAAACTGAGCGACCAACTAAGTCAATAACAAATGCGGCAATGGCGAAACCAATGATGGCAAATATGGCGCTACCTAGTGCACCAAGGAGCCAGTTCAATACATTGTCAATAGAACTCGCACCTAGTGCATTTAGAAAGCTAACGACAGCGACAATTATCCAGGCCGTGGTGGTAAAGGAAGTGTCGCTTTCGACCTCGGCGTACACCTCAGTTTTAAAGGTAAAAGCTTTAATAATTCTATCCATTATGAATGCTCCTTGTTTTGACGATGATGAATGTTATTATGGTTTATTATTTCTGATACCTAATTCAGTTGTAAATACTCTCCTTTCTGGGCCATTTGCCGTGGATTTTATCAATCATAAAGAAAAATAGGTCTATGTATATAAACCCAAGATGATAAAAAAGTTACCATTAATATTGGTTAACCCCGATCCATGCTCAAGAGAATGGCTATGCAGTAAATTTACCGGACAAGAATCGAGACATCAGTCAGATTTTTTAAATATGTGCTCATGTGGACTGCGGAGAACAGTCCAGATGATGCTGGGCAGCTGCTTGAAGGAGGGGAAAGCCTCATAAGCTGCCATTTTCGCGCCAAATTCGTGGGCGCGTCTGGTGGAGACCACAAAGGGATCCGGTGAGAGTTTAAACGGCGCACGCAAGACTGATTTGTGGGGGTTGGAGAACATGAGAGTATTATTGACGAATCCCGTGCCAGATTGAATATCGTAAATATCGTGACCCGGATAGCCTCCCCAAGTGGTCAGGCCAATATAGTATGAGATGGCTGGGTACTGGTTAACGGATATTGTCCCATAGCACAAGTTTGCAATTGCCTTCTCGAGGGAAGAGGATATTTGGGAAATTTTCTGCGTCTGTGGGTCGATGATAAGAATCGCGTGCAGAGTTCCCCAGACATGGTTATTGACAAATGATACCGCTCGGTCGAGGTATTCCGGCACAGAATCAGCTTCTATGGCGGTTTCGGATAAGATACTGCAAAACGGTTCCTCCTGGAAGCAGATATCGTTTACATCCGACGAGTCAACGTCCGTAATGAAGGTCCAGGGAAGGTGTCCCTCGGGGGTATCTCCGATCTGCAAGGCGGATGGATGGGCTGAGACGAAGCGCTGGTGGACCTGATCGGCGCCAGGATAAAAGGCGTTCCTGGTCTCAACCTGGGTAAATGCATCTGCGATAGCTTGATTGAGGGCCTGTCGATGGGGCCAGTTCTTGGACTGGATTATCAATCGCGGAGCCGGGCAAGCGAAGCCACCGTTATATACCAGCCAGGTGGCGCTATAGATCCCTTGAGCCTGTATATCACTTTTGCTCCAATCTCCGGGGACGACGATCACGGGAGTGATATTGCCTAACTCTGCGGTGAAACGCTATTTGAGAAGTGGATCTGCGGCCGCTATCCGCTGGGCGCCCTCTGCCCGCGCACCACCCACGCTGGCCTCGAAAGGGCGGTGGGAGACAGTCATATGGAGATCATCGACGAGCGGGTGAGGGCTGAGGTAGGACCCTTGCTCGGCACCGCCATAGGCGACCCGCATATAACCAGGCTCGATCAATGAGCGGAAAGCATACTCAACGAGAGGTCCTAAATACTCATTGATTGGGTTGGGTTTAAAGAGGATGACATGCCCTTCGTTAATTGACTTGGCTAGAATATCACCTGGAATTAGAAAGGAGGTGTTGCCAGCGCCGAGAACTAGTGTGATTTTCCCGGCAGGATCCACCTGCTGGTAGATTGAAGCCTGATCCTGGACAAGCTTTTTGGGAGTTATCCCTGGTTCCATGATGATCTGGCACGTGGTTCCACGCAGGAGCAAGCGGTCGATGTTTGTTTGCGGGAAAACCTGAACCGAGAGCTGACCATTCGGATTGGTGGTCATTGGTCCTGGGATGGTGGGTTTACCATGCTTCTGGATATCTAATAGTGCTCCTTTATACAGGCGGATTAAGCGGTTGCTGATGGCGATATTGAACCATTCCTCACCCTCACCGAACGAATTCTTTGGGATACCCTTAGCCTGCATGCTGACAGCAACCCACTCATCCGCAACAGCATTGAAATCGACCATAAGTTGATCAAGAATATTGATTTTGCGACCAAGGTCGAGATTTATCCAACGGTCTTTAGACCCTTGAAGAGTGTCGAGGGCAATGTCCATCTCTCGGGTTGAGCTAGGTGAGATTGGATCCATTGTCCCTGTGGAACGATTTGAATCAAGACTTGCTGGTTGAAATGCGGTGGATGAACGATCTGCCATGAGCTACCCCCTTTCAGGTAACGCTAGTATTTTGTGAACGGGATGGTCCATGTCAATTGAAGTCCCAACCCTATTGATGAAACTAATACTATTATTCCATTAAATTCCGCTGGTGTCATTGATTAATAAAGTATTTTCTGTTGATAATTATGTGATATTCCGGTGGGATATCTCAGCGGAAATCAATTATTTTGTCGGAATGAAATCTTGACTTTCAAGAAAGGAGTGTTTCCTGGATTTGGGTGGCATAAGCAGCACTCTCAGCATCCCCGGTGAGAAATTCAATTTTATGCGGGCTTTCCACCCCCAAACCCAACTGGACGGCTCTTTTTATCTGGTCTTGCTGGAAGATCTTACCGCGTGCAACTTCGGTCTGGCAGCCATGGTAGCGCAGAAGGGCAACACCCACAGCGTCGATGGCCACCCGGTCTGTACCTGCGAGCACCACCTCAGATATAACCCGCTTGCCATTATCCGGACCCCCGGAAATGAAAGCCTCGACGCCATCTAAGACGATTAAGTATGGAGTATAAGCTGTGTTGATCTCTGCGATCATGCGGCGTTGGTGGGGAGAGGAATGCAGCTCACGCATGAAATCGTGATTGTCGACCAGGTTGCGTTTGGCGACCATGCCCACAGAGTTTTTTAAGGACATGCTGAAATGACCACCGAATCGGTGAGTTTTCAGACAACAGGCCTGGATGATGGCGTCATTCTCCAGGCAAGGTCGGGCAAAAGGAAAGCCCTGCTGCCAACGACTTCTTAGCGGCTCGATCATGATCCAATCTTCTGCTGGCAGATCATCAAAAACTAAAATATTGAAGCCCAGCTCTGCAGCCATCTCGTAAACCCCGATCTTTTGCATCGTGTAGCGCGGGTCGCCCATCCCGCTGCGGGCTCCGACAGTTATCTGGTCAGCACCATTTGCATGTCGCATGGATACGAGCGTGCGGAGGACGTCTGGGTGAGTGGAGCCGGGCGCTGGATCGGGGCTGTTGAAGTTGGGCTTCACGAAAACATTCTTGCTGCTGACGTCGTTGAGTCCCAG
>JAUWLJ010000308.1 GCA_030613705.1 Chloroflexota bacterium | reverse complement strand
CCAAATAACCAATGAGCCAGTCACCAGCAGTACCAATGGGCGGATGAAGGCGTTGATTAAGCCGAACAGTCCGCCTAACACAAGATAAACCAGGATGGTGATCAGCTGGTTGTCGACATCTGGTGCCAGCTGGATGCCTGGCAGTATGGCAACCGTGAGAGCCACTGCCAGTGCGTTGATAACTAAGCGGACGATAAAGTATGCCATAATTTAATATTCCCGATCTTATTCTTGAATCACGAGCCTTAATTACTCAGGAACTATGGTGTTGCGTTAATTTCCAAGAGTCATTTGGAAGTTGATCCTCCATATTCTGCTTCTTCGACTGGGATTGCCTCTTCCCATTTGGTTTCAAACAGCGCTAAGTACTCCGCGATGGCTTGCGGATCGCTGGTGGTGATATTATTCTCCCCAAGCCCACCACCCTTCCCCCAGGCGCTGTATTGGAAGTTCTGGCTGCCGATGATCAAAAGCGAATCATCGATCAGTGCGGATTTTGCATGTACTCTCCCATTGTAAAAGCGTAAATCAACCAGATCCTCTAATCCAAGACGGACAAGCTCTGGATAAATCACCGCTGCTGTGACTCGGTTCTCCAAACCATAGCTGTTGGCATTTTCCATGATCACCCGCACATGGGTGTGGTTTTTCTCGACTGCCTCCAAGATGGATTCTAGATAGGGCATCGAATCCGCAAGTGTGCAAAAACCAGGGGCGAGCAGGTTGAGTATGCAGTGCAGATCCATCGAGAAATTGGCGGTGATCAGCTCGATTGATTCAGTCGATGCGGCCAGGCTGGCAGCTACGAAATCATCCGCTTCATTAAATACTTTGGAGCGATATAAGGAGAAGGCGTTGGTATTGCCATCAGGTGGCAAGTATGCGCGCAGTACCTCCGGCACATGATCGTTGGTAGCTATTACTTCTTCACAGGTGTCCTGCCATTGACCATCTGGTAATGTCAGATCTTCACAGTGGATCTGGTCGGCGCCGGACCACATATCATCATAGTGTGTAATCACATCTTGGGCGACTGGTCCTACGACTGACAAGCCCAGATCGAACAAGTCATCTCCTTCACCAGAAGGATGGTCCTTAGCGAAGTGAATGTAGTTGTAGTTGAAGCCTAAACTGGCAGCCAGCTTGCCATCCACGACGAGCATCTTGTTATGGCTGTGCGGGTAAACTCCAGGGTAATTCGCTACCTCAACTCGCCAACCGATCTCCGGATCGACCATTTTCTCCACCCCAACTGTTTTGAGGTCTTTGATCACTTCGATGATCTGGCTGCCCCAGGTGAAATCTGCGAAAACCGGATAGTTGCCCAGCAAAATGCGCACTGTCATCCCACGTGGATAATCCTCTGGATTGGCTTTAACTGCTTGGTATAGATTGCCTACCGATTCAGAAAAAATACTCCCCGGGCTGGGCTTGGTCTTGGTTTCCACATACTGCATCACATTGAACAGCACCTCAAATTGCGCCTGCTCGATCAGCTCTGATACCTGGTCAAAACCCCCATTCGGGGTGACAGCTTGGTCGCTGTATTCTGGATCGGGATTGGGAAGATAAATGATGCGATCAAACTCGTTGCGGCAAAATGGCACCTCCGAATCGGGAGGGCGGGTGTCATTTCCCAGGATAGACTCTAATCCGGCGAGTTCTGCAGGGCTGAGATCATTTTCCGAACACTGGTAGTTTTCTTGAATAGACAGCGAGAGAGCCCCCGATTGATCGGCAGCCTCCGTCCAGACCAGGATCAAGTTTCCATCTGCATCACTTGATAGGGAAGCGAGTGCCTCACCCTCGGTCTGAGCAGCGATCACGGCCTCGCTCCATTCCTCGTTCTGTCGAACGCTCTCTACCAGCATGCTGCCAGGTTTGGTTACACCGTTGGTATCACGCACTTCTAGGGTATACCAGACGATATGGGGGGTTCCTTCCAGGTCCAGGGCGATGGCAGGTGTACTTATGCAGGAGGGGAAATCGATCTGCTCTACAGGTCCGCTGCCGAATTGGTATTGAATGATGCCATCTGGACTGCACCAGGCCTGGTGCTCGGTTCCCGCCACTATTGCCATCTCCGAATTGCTTGACGGCAGCTGGAAATCTATACTTTCTGCCGTGAGAGGAATCGGATCGCTCCAGCGGATGCCAGTCGTTTCCGGTGAGATCTCAGATTGTAAATTGGCTGGCATAACGGTCAGAAAGCCAGAAATCTTATCGATGAAATTTAAAATGGGCACGATAATAAATAAAGCTAGAATGGCAACCACAACGATCTGCCACCTTGGCGATTGAACCGACTCGACAGCCTCTCCCGCATCGATCGTCCGCTGTGCAATTCGGTGATAGGTTAGGCCAAGCGCGCCGCCTCCGATGAAGTAGGGGAGTGTTAAGGCAAGTAATAAGACGAGAGTGGTGAGAATCGGGGTAGTCTCTAAGCCGTTTAAAGGGTTTATCCAGCGGACGATAAGACCGGCAATGACACCGCCCAGCGCGAATCCCGATGTGGAAGCCAGGATCACGCGCCAGGTATGCCGCAGGCGGACGGTAGTGAAGGCTTGAATGAGACCAGTGACCAAACCGAAGATCAAACCAAACAATCCGAACAGAATGCCATATTGCTCGATTCGTTCAGCGGTAAAATTGTTGTACAGTGCGATGAAACTAATAAACAACAGGAAGATCATCACCAGGATACCTGTGCTGCCAGCGAAGGCAACACTGCTTCCGGCCGTCATCTTTCCCCGGCGCTCAGTGCCGATGCTGTTGGCTAATACCCAACCCCCGATACCACCTGTGATTGCTCCCCCAAGTGCCAGCATAAACCAGGCGATCAATGGGATTGCTAATAACTTCAGGAAGGTTTGTTCCTCACCCACCAGGTTGAACAGCCAGGTGGCCAAACCAAATTGGCCAAACAAGTAAATTGCCAGATATCCAACTACCGCACCGGCCACATAACCCAGACCAGTAATCAGAAAACTACGTGTACTTTGATTTTGTGTCTCCATCTCTAAAGCTCCTTTTTTCCTCTCTCATTCCTTTATTTCGTTAATTTGTTCTGCTGAAGTTGATTCTCTTATTAATAACTCATGTTACGCAGCTAAGGGCTGCTGAGAAAGCTCAGATTGTAATGAGTGTAATTCCTGAAATGCTTGCTGCAAGGCCGCCAAATACAACTGAGCTTTCAACTGGTAATGGTTCTTGTTAGTTTGCACCT
>JAUWLJ010000234.1 GCA_030613705.1 Chloroflexota bacterium | reverse complement strand
CAGATTGATTCACTGCGCTGGCTCCGATGGCTTGTACTTCAGCAAATTTGTTTTCGCGGAAAATGCCAGCAATCGCCCCGGCAACAGCGGATGTTCGGGAGGTGCCCCTAACCTTGATCACGTCCATATCGCACTCCTCGTTTTGATAGCGACCTTGAGCGAATCCCTCTTTTGAGGAGCAGTTTTTGTACCTGCGCGGAATTCTAACTGTCTAGATTTGATTCTACAAGATATTTGGGGGTGGGGCAAGCTTTCTTGACCAGCTTTCGCCCAGCGATAGGAAGAGATACTCTTCTCAACCAATTATTTTGTCAATCTTCATGATTTGTACACAATTGTGTGACATAATAAATGAAGGACTCAATGAACTTTGCTGTTACCCTTATCCGTCAACGATATTCGGCATCATACTTAATGGGCAAATGGATAAATACGAGATTGAACTGCTCCGTCGAACGAGATAGTATAATCCGCAAGCGCGAGCTGAAATCGATATGTCTAAAAGGTGAATAGATATGCTTTTGCTCTATTAAGTGACCAGGATTCTGTTGAGGGAAAGTGGATTAAATGGCATACCAGGGATTGGATCCTTCGCGAATACTTGCAGTTAAATCTCGTGTTATGGACGAACTAGTCCATTTTCCAGCCAGAGAGCTTTCCACCTGGGCAAGTTTGTTGTAAACTAATAACTGACAATCAACATCGAATCGCTCACTTAGGAGAACAAAATGGAAGTGAAGAGTTACCAAGATTTGAACATTTCGCCACGCATCCTCTTAGGAGCGGGACCGAGCATGGTAGCCCCACGAGTCTTAAATGCGTTATCCACACCGGTAATTGGTCACCTCGATCCTGAATTTCTAGCTTTAATGCAGGAGGTTCAGGAGCTGCTGCGCTATGTATTCCAGACGGAAAACGAGCTGACTGTGCCTGTCTCTGGCACCGGCAGCGCCGGGATGGAAGCCTCGCTGTGTAATTTTATTGAACCTGGCGACAACGTCCTGGTTGCCGTGTTGGGTTATTTTGGGGAGCGCCTGGTTGAAATAGCTGGCCGGTATGGTGCTCAGGTTGATCGCATCGATCGCCCTTGGGGAGAGGTGTTTGATCCGGATGAGATCAAGACGGCCCTCGGCCAGAAAAAATATAAACTACTGGCGTTTGTCCACGCCGAAACCTCCACCGGCGTTCTCCAGCCGGGGATCGCTGAGATTGCGGCCGCAGCTCACCAGAATGGAACGCTGGTGGTTTTGGATGCTGTCACCTCATTGGGAGGTTTGCCAGTCGAGATCGATGCTTGGGATGTGGATGTCGCCTTCAGCGGCACCCAGAAAAGCATTTCCGCGCCGCCTGGTCTGGCACCGCTGACCATCTCACCCCGCGCCCGCGAAGTGCTTCGTAATCGTTCCACGCCAGTTCGCAATTGGTACCTCGATCTCTCATTGTTAGAAAAATATTGGGGGCACGAGCGCACATACCACCATACCGCACCCATCAATAGTAATTACGCACTGCGCGAGGCATTGCGTATGGTGGCAGAGGAAGGACTGGAAGCGCGTTTCGAACGTCATAGGGAAAATGCTGAGGTGCTCTGGGCTGGCTTGGAAGACTTGGATCTATCATTATTGGTGCCTGAGGAAAATCGCTCACCGACTCTGACCACCGCGATTGTTCCTCCTGGGGTTGATGCATTAGAAATCCGCAAGCAATTGTTGAACGATTACAACCTGGAGATAGCGGGTGGCTTTGGTCCACTCGCGGGACAAATCTGGCGGATCGGTTTGATGGGCTTCAGCAGCCGGCGTGAGAATGTACTATTGCTGCTTGCAGCTTTGCGGGAGATTTTGAAAAAACGTTGATCCGAACCTCATCTGATCAATGGTAAGAGTGCGTGGTTTATATGAAAGCTCACAATATAAGCTATGCACTCTTGTAAGTTTAAATCAATAGCCATTATCGAGAACTCTACACTTGCCCAAGAAATAGGTCTGTGGCACAATAGAAACCAATGAGACGTTGGATTTGGTTCCTCATCGTTGTTCTGCTAGGAGTTGGGGTTGGATTGTTGTATGGGTGGCTGGTTAACCCGGTTAAGTACGTCGATACCACCCCGGCAAAACTCCGCTCAGATTATCAAGCGGATTATATTTTGATGGTTGCGGAGGCTTATCGAGCTGAGGGGGATCTGGATCTGGCAGCCCGGCGGTTGGCAGTCCTGGGCGATAGCCCTCCAGCCGAAATTGTCCGCCAGGCGATGATCCTGGCCGCCCAAATCCCATATGCAGATTCAGATCAGGAACTACTAAGCCAGTTGGCCAGCGCGCTACAAACCTGGAGCCCGAGTGCGGGGGGAGCACAACCATGAGAGAAGAACGTGGTCATTGGTATTTGCTAACCGGATTTGTAATCGGAATCGTTTTAGGGCTGGTCTACGCCTGGTTGATCTCTCCCCAGCAATACCAGGACACCTCCCCAGCTTCATTATTGCCCGAATTTAAGGCTCAATACCGGGCGATGATCGCAGCCGCATTCGTTGCCACAGGTAATTTGCCGCGGGCTGAAGCGCGCCTGGCTTTATTAGGTGATGGCAATGTTGAGCGTGCCCTCACAGAGCAAGCTCAGCGTACCCTTGGGGAGGGGAATTACCCTCTGGAAGCTCAGGCACTCGGATTGCTGGCAGTAGCCCTGGGGCAAGGAGATGCCAGTGCTCTCCCTACCCTTGTTCCCAGCGCGACACCTACGGAAAGCCAATCATCCAGTGCCTCCCAATCTGCAAACACCGAACCAACTTCGACAGAGATCACCCTAGAAGTTACCACTCCAGATGTCTCGACAACCCCGGCCCCCCTTCCCACCGAACAGACTCCGCAGGTGACGCGCACCATCCTTTCAACCGCCACGCCTTTGCCCACACGCACACCTACCGTTACTCCTGGATCGCCTTTTGTACTGGAGAGCAATACCTTTGTTTGCGACACGAATCTGCCAAATCCATTGATCCAGGTTATTGCCGAAGATTCTTCTGGAGAGCCGCTGCCTGGTCAAGAGATCATTACCACCTGGGAGGGTGGAGAAGATTACTACTTTACCGGGTTGAAGCCCGAACTTGGGCTGGGATATGCTGATTTCTTAATGACGCCTGGTGTAGTCTACCAGGTTCGGATGGCAGGTGGTGGTCAAACGGTCCCAGATATAACTCCTGCTGAATGTGAAACTCAAGGCGGCAGGCGATATTGGGGTTCTTGGCTGCTGGTATTCTCCCGGCCTTGAACCAATGTTAGGAAATCCAACCGGATTTACCAAGATTTTCAGTTAAAATTTTACATTGCAATGAATTTCTCTGGAATCTCATCTCGAGAGATGGTAAAGTAATCCAAGTCACCAGTAGAATTTCCGCCAATTGAGAAAGGAGATCGGAATGAAAATCACTTTAGACCGGCGAACCTGTAAGTGTTGGCAGCCTGCCTGCGAGGCTCATTTTGGTTGGCACTTCCTGCGAGAGGAGGTTACACCCATCGATTGCACCCTCGAAATCCTTGATGATGGTAAAGAAACCAGGACTTTCATCATCATGGACAGGGATGGGATCGAGAAAGAGCTCCTGGTTGATGAGCATAATTGGGCTGATGCTTATGATTCCTGGCAGCTAGCCTGGGAAGCACAGCAGGCTAAAATGGGCCAATGAAAATGGCTGAATTCGAACTCGCGCCGCTCAAGAGCGCCCTGAAAGAGATGGAAGGGCGCTCAGCGCTTTTGCCTGTTTTGCACCTGGCACAAGAACTCTACGGCTATTTGCCAGAGCCTGTTGCCGCAGAAGTTGCCAGGAAATTGGGAGTTCCCCTGGCGGATGTTTATGGCGTAATCGATTTTTATAGCATGTTGTACAAAGAGCCTGTAGGAGAAACCGTGATCCGTGTTTGCGGGGATCCCTCTTGTGCCTTATCCAACTGCGATGCTGTGATGAACGCTCTATGCCAGCATTGGGAAATTTCGCTTGACCAGATCAGCGATGATGGTGGGATCACAATTGAACGCGCTCCTTGCCTGGGTCTTTGCGACCATGCACCTGCTGCCCTGGTGGGGGATAAGCCAGTCGGAAATATTGTGCCGGAGCAAGCTCCCCAGATGATCTTGGGGGATACGGACAGGATCAGGTCAGCGATTGGCGGCGAACCGAGACTGCTGACAGCCAACTGCGGCAAGAACTGGCCAACCTCTCTAGACGAATATCAAGCCAACGGAGGATATCAAGGGTTTCGTAAAGCCCTGCAAATGACCCCCACAGAGGTGATCTCCACGGTTAAGGCTTCTGGCTTGGTTGGACGTGGTGGGGCTGCATTTCCAACTGGCTTAAAGCTGGAAGGCGCGGCA
>JAUWLJ010000242.1 GCA_030613705.1 Chloroflexota bacterium | reverse complement strand
ATAGTCCAGATGCTGAGGCCGGCCAAAATAATGAGAGTAAGAAAAATTCCGATACCGCGTTTTGGCTGGCCGGCAATCGCCTGGCCGGAGCCAGGCAGGATGGTAGATAAAGCACCATGTAAGAGCGAAGGTCTTCTGTTTGCAGTTGTACCTTGATTGGCATCCATATCTTTGATGTCTGTATCAGTTGATGAGTAGATTAAGCGCTTAGACGTTCAGCTTCTTCGCCGTAGATATCCTTGAAGCGTTCATCGCTCAGCTGGCGGATATCCTGGCTGTCCCCTTCGAAGACGATCACCCCATCCCGCAAACCGATCACCCGGGGGGCATAGCGCTGGACCAGGTCGAGGAAGTGCAGGCTGCAGATAACGGTCATCTTGTCTTCCTGGTTTATGCTCTCCAGGTTGCCAAGAATGGAATGTGCCAGGACCGGGTCGAGGCTGGCCACCGGTTCATCGGCCAGGATCATTTTTGGGTCTTGCATCAATGCCCGGGCAATGCCAACGCGCTGCTGCTGGCCCCCGCTTAACTCATCTGCGCGGTTGTCGGCTTTGTCGGGTATGCCCACCCGTTCAAGCGCCCGTATGGCGCGCTCTTTATCCGCTTTGCGGAAGCGGTTGATCAGGCTCCAGGCGGGCGGCGTGTAGCCTAATCTCCCGGAAAGCACATTGGTCATCACCGTCGAGCGTTTCACCAGGTTAAAATGTTGGAAGATCATGCCGATCTCGCGGCGGATCTCGCGCAGGTCGGATTGGTCTGCGGCGGGGATATCGCGCCCGTTCCAGCTGATGCGCCCTGCGGTAGGTGCGCCCAGGCGGTTGAGGCAGCGTAAGAGGGGCGATTTCCCGGAGCCGCTCAGCCCGATGATCACCAGGAATTCACCCTCCTCGACGGTGAAGCTCACGTCGGTGAGTGCCTCTGTGCCATCGTCATAAATCTTAGTGAGATTTTCGATTTGGAGCATATTCAGGTTAGTGTCTTGAAAAAGGGAAGAGAGGTGACTCTCTTCCCTTTTTTGATTTAGTCGGATAGTTTTTGGTTAATCTCCAAGTGATTCAAAGTCGATCCCGGCAGCTTCGAGCTGCTGGCGGAAGCCATCGTAGAAGCTGTCTTCAACTTCTTCCATACCACTCCAGGAGTAAACCGAATCCAGGATCTCGAGACCCTCGTCAGTGGTTGTCAGTTTCAGGAAGGAGGCGATCAAGGTTCCGCGAACAGCAGGATCCAGGTCCGGCAGGAAGCTGATCGTGTCGTTGGGGATCGGGGCTGATGTGCCGATCACGATGACGACATCCATCACATCGGGGAAGTCTTCCTCGACATTGGTGCGGGCATCCACAAAGGTCGATCCGACTTCGCAGTCGCCGTTATAGATGGAAATGATCACCGCATCATGACCACCGGCATCGATGATTTCAGCCAGGTCGTTTTCGGGGTCAATACCCTCGGCCTGCATGGTGATGCTGGGGATCACCCAGCCTGAAGTGGAGGTCGGGTCCGGGCGGCAGAAGGTCTTGCCGGCAAAGTCAGCTACGCTGGTGATGCCGCTGTCGGCCCGCGTGACCAGCTGCCCCTGGTAGAAAGAACTTCCAAAGCGTCCCGAGGCCACGCCGACATCCGCGCAGGCGCGGGCGCTAGCCAGGACGTATTTGAAGGTGTTCAGGGCACCCATATGGGCTTCGCCGCTGCACATGGCTTCAACCGCGCCGGTGAAGTCGGTGGTGATCAAAGGGACGACGATCAGGCCGGTCTCTTCTTCAATTACCGCGGCGATTTCATCGGCGCCGGTCAGAACAACCTGTGTGTCCTGGGAAGGCACGAGCACCCAGACGATCGGGTTGTCCTCTGTGCCAATTTCAACGGCTTCCTCTTCGTAAGCGCCTGCACCGAGCTCACCGAACAGTGCCGCGATGTCATCTTCAGACATGGCAAACCACTTGGCATTTATCTCTTCCAAGAATCCATCTTCTCTCATCGCGGCCATGACCGCGTTGAAGGGTTCCACCAGGTCGCTGCCCTGGGGGAAGATGAAGCCCAGTTCATCAAACGAGATTGAAGGACCAACCAGTTTTAACTCATCTCCCCGGACACCAATGTATCCCAGACCAGCTATTTCGTCGATGATAATCCCATCAACATCGCCAGAGACTAAAGCTTGGATAGCAAGGGGGAACGTATCGGTAGCCAAGATTCGATCATCCGGTAGGAACTGCAAAGCTGCGTTGTAGTTTGTGGTACCTACTTGCTCAGCTAACATCGTATCGGGATCAGCTGCCAGCTCGTCAGCTGACTCAAAGCGATCATCATCACCACGTACCAATAGGCGTTGGTCAATGCTCACATAGCCGTCAGAGTAATCGACCTGTTTGGCACGTTCCTCGGTGATGGTGATGCCGTCGGCAGCCATGTCAAACTGTCCATCAGCCACGGAGGCGATCATCGTATCCCAACCGAATTCGATATAGTCAGGTACGCAATTCAGACGGGCGCAGGCTTCGTCGATGAAGTCGTAATCCCAGCCAGCTGCCTCGCCGGTCGCTATGGCCTCGAAGTTGAAAGGTATGTAGGCGTTCTCGACCGCGACTGTGACAACCCGCCCACCCAGATCGGGCAGCATCATCTCTTCTTCAGTAGGTTCCGCTTCGGGCGGGGTGGTTGGTTCTGGTTCTTCCACCTCGACCGGTGGGGCTTCAGTTGGGGTAGCGGCCGGTGCACAGGCTGCCAGGACCATACTGGCTACAATCATTAAACTAATTATCAGAAAAAGCTTCTTCATTTTGGTTTTCTCCTCCAGAGAAATAATTTTGAATTTTTTGTGTTATTGGTTTTGGTTTTTGTCTGATACACCTCCTTTCGATGAAAAGGGAAAGTTGCGAAGTAAATCTTACGTCTCTTCACTAACAGCCATGCGCCGTTCCATGTATTTGACCCCCATGGAGAGAATCAGCGTTATGCTCAGATATAGGAAAGCCACGGAATTATAGGTCTGAGGGTAAAGGAATGTTGCCGCGGAGTATTTCTTACCCAGCTGGGTGATCTCGCCCACACCCAATACCGAGACCAGGGAAGATTCTTTTAACATCGAGATAAAGTCGTTCCCTAAAGGCGGCATGATACGGCGGAGCGCTTGGGGCATCACCACATAGCGCATAGTCTGAAACCAACTTAAGCCCAGTGCGTTGGAGGCTTCCAGCTGGCCTTTATCGATGGATTGGATGCCGCCGCGAAAGACCTCCGCCGAGAAGGCGCCGTAATTGATCGCCAGGGCGATGATGCCGCGGATGACAAAACTGATTCCGCGCGAGGTTAGACTGCTCAATGCGTTGTCAGCAGCCAACCAGCCCATGCTGACCATCCAGTCGCCTAAAGCGTTAAGCAGATTGATGCTCGCTGGGATAATCACCAAGGCGGTGTAGAAAATGAGCACGATCACCGGAATCCCGCGAATGATCTGCACATACAGCGTGGCTAGATTTCTGGCGATCACACTAAAGATATTGCTGCCTTCTGACATCTGGGCAAAGGCAGTGATCAAGCCGATGATTATGGAGAAAGAAAATGCAACCAGTGTGACAATGATTGTCAACCGGACGCCGGCACTCAGGTAGACGATGATATTCTGGTAGGTGGCGTCCGTGGCGAAACTGTAAACCAGCAAGACCCCCAGCAAGGCCAAGAATAATGCCCACCAGGGGAAATTCGCCAGGCGGTCCGTGATGCGGGTTTGCACCAACGGGGTTGCTTCACTGGTTTTGGGGGGAGCTGTGGGTTGGGCGCTCAAAATGATTTTCCTGACATTTTGGCTAATCTGGATAAGAATGCAATGTTTGAATTAATCAAGACAACAATTAACTCAATAGATGATAACAGTGGTTGACTGCATGGGAGTGAGGTCATAGTTTGCCAGGTTTGGATGCGCATTGAAGGAGCGCCGTTCACGGAATAATAAATGATAACGCGAATTGTTGCCAAAGGCAAGTGACATTACTCACTGGTGACATCACTTACTGGTAGCGATTATAAGTGTAGATTCAACCTCTTGCGTCCGGACTGGGCTGCGGTTACAATGCCTAGCAGATGGACAGCGATCAGATCTACCAGGATACCCTGGATTATTTGTATAGTTTTATCGATTACAGCCTGCAGAAGACCTTCCGCTATTCTCCAGAAAAATTTGATCTGGGTCGCATGCGGGATTTCATGGCTGCGCTTGGGGATCCGCAAAACGATTATCAGATCCTGCATGT
>JAUWLJ010000172.1 GCA_030613705.1 Chloroflexota bacterium | reverse complement strand
AAGGCTGCATTCGAATATTCCCGCGATTATGCCAAGGACAGGGAGGTATTCGGAGTGAAAGTTGCCCAAAAGCAAGCCATCGCCTTTATGCTAGCCGAGATGGCGACAGAAATTGAAGCGATTCGCTTGCTGACTTGGGAGGCAGCCTGGATGATCGATGAAGGCAAAGAAGAAGCCAGTAAACACGCATATCTGGCGCACACCGGCGCTATGGACATGGCAATGATGGTCACAGACCGCGCCGTCCAGATATTGGGTGGTCATGGATATATTCGTGAACATCCGGTTGAGATGTGGATGCGCTGCGGTCGTGGTATAGCGACTTTCACTGGCTTAGCGATGGTTTAGAAGTACAGTTTCTGTGACTTACGGAGGAAATGATGATTGAATTTGAGATACCAAAACCGATAGCGAAACAACGATATTTGCTGCAAACTGTAGCCGAAGAAATGATGCGCCCACACTCGCGCTACTTCGATGAGCATGAGCATGAAATTCCTTGGGATTATATAAATTTCATGCACCAGGCGTTGCGTGCGGTGGGTGCGGGATCATTGGCACCGAGATCTGAGAATGGTGACGCAAAGAAGGAAAAGAGCGAAAAGAAGAGTAAATACCCACCTATTGGATACCAATCCTTAGCATTCATGCTTGAAACGCTCTCCTGGGGGGATGTAGGAGTCTATTTGGTCACACCAGGAGGGTCTCTTGGAGCGGCTGCAATTGAAGCGACGGGTACACCTGAACAAAGAAAGAAATTCCTGGAACGATACCAGCAGGAAAAACCAGCATTTGGTGCAATGGCGATGACTGAACCTCAATGTGGTTCAGATACCTCTGCAATTCGCACAAGCGCTGTATTAGACCCAGAAACTAACCAATGGGTGATAAATGGGGAAAAGATCTTCGTCACTGCTGGGAAAATATCGCTTGAAGACAGTGATGGATTGGTAGTGGTTTGGGCGACTATTGATCCAGCAGCTGGTCGGGCAGGGATGAGACCCTTTGTGGTAGAAGCAGGTACGCCGGGAGTGAAAGTCAGCAAGCTAGAGCACAAAATGGGCATCCGAGCGAGCGATACTGCCTCGATTGTTCTGCAGGACGCAAGGGTCCCTTTTGATAATCTACTTGGCAGTCCAGAGATACCGAAAAAAGAAACCAAAGGCTTCAAGGGTGCCATGGCAACCTTTGATGCCACGCGTCCATTGGTCGCCGCGACTGGGATTGGAGTTGCACGGGCTACGTTGGAATTGCTCAAGGAGTTGCTTTCGCAGCAAGGTGTGACCATCCGTTATGGATTACCGCGACAGAAATTAACTAGCGTTGAACGTGATGTGATCGATATGGAGATCATGCTTGAGTCAGCCTGGTTGTTGGTGATCAAGGCGGTCTGGATGACAGATAATCGCAAGCCAAACTCCCTTGAGGCATCGATGAGTAAAGTGCGTGCTGGCGACATCGTCACGAAAATTACTCAAAAAGCCGTTGAGATCATGGGCCCGCTCGGTTATACACGTGATCACCTGCTTGAGAAATGGTTCCGTGATGCAAAGATTACCGATATCTATGAAGGCACAGGTCAGATAAATCGACTGGTTGTGGCCCGCAATATCTTGGGTTACCGCGGTAGTCAGCTCCGTTAAATTGGGATTTGCTCTATGTTGTGATTCTAGACGAATGGAGATGGATATTAACTTTCTTCTTGCTTATGGTTATGACCAGGTAATATACATATTAGCTGGTCTTTGTCCCTCTTGGAAAGTGTATCTGAAACAGTGATGGGAGTTATTCCCTATGTGCCTGGAGGACAAATAGATAATCGTGTTCGAAAACTATATGCATTTCTCCACATATCGAGTTTCATTGAAAATTAAGGAGGCATTATGAAATACCAGGTCAGAAAGTCAGTTGTGATCGGATCCGGGACGATGGGGGCTGCCATCGCTGCTCACCTGGCGAATATTGGTGTACCAGTTACACTGCTGGATATCGTTCCGAACAGTCTTAGCCCCAAGGAAGAGCAGAAGGGATTGACATTGGAGGATCCAATAGTCAGAAATCGTATTGTCCAGGAGGGTTTAGAACGGGCGTTAAAATCACGTCCGGCGAGCTTCTTCACTGCCGAAAATGCAGCCTTGGTTTCAATCGGTAATCTTGAGGATGATTTTGATGTCATCCATCAAGCCGATTGGGTAATCGAGGTGATTATCGAGAATTTGGAGATCAAACAGGAGTTAATGGAGCGTATAGATAAGGTGCGCGGGGAGCATACGATAGTCTCTACAAACACCTCTGGGATTCCTGTTTCGTCTATAGCTGCAGGGCGAACGCAGAGTTTCCGAGAACACTTTCTGGGAACGCATTTTTTCAATCCTCCCCGATATCTGAAATTAGTTGAATTGATACGAACTGCAGATACACATTCTGATGTCTTCGAATTCATCAGCCATTTCTTGGAGTACCGGCTTGGAAAAGGTGTGGTCATCGCCAAAGACACTCCGAACTTCATTGCTAACCGGCTTGGGTTTGCAGGAGGTGCATTCGGTCTCGATTACATTCTTGAGCATGGATACACAGTGGAGGAAGTCGATGCCATCACAGGCCCAGTTATTGGACGGCCAAAAACGGCCACATTTCGATTGATTGCCCTGGTTGGGATCGATGTGTGGGAGCATGTAGGGCGGAATCTGGTGCCTGCCATACCCCATGATGAGCATGCGCTGCGTTATCTTGAGGCTGAGCGGTCAAATGAGCTGATTCACACTATAGTTGAGAATGGTTGGTGGGGGACAAAGACCAAGCAGGGTTTTTATAAGCAAGTCCGAAAGAAGGGCGGTGGTAAAGAGTTTTGGGTGCTGAACTTAGAGACGATGGAATATGAAGCTCCCACGAAACCTAAATTCGACTCTATAGGGGAAGCGAAAGATGAAGACGATCTAGGCGATCGTGTGAAAATGATGTTAACTGCTGAAGATCGTGCAGGTGAACTGGTGCGGGCGCTCACATACCAAGGTTTGGCTTACGCCTCTGAGCGAATTCCTGAGATCGCTGACACACCTAAGCCAATTGATGATGCTATGCGCTGGGGATTTATCCATGAGGTAGGTCCTTTTGAAACCTGGGATATGCTGGGAGTCGCTGATACATTGGTTCGCATGCGAGAACATGGATATGAACCAGCTCCCTGGGTGGATGCTATGCTGGCAAGTGGTAAAACTAGCTTCTATGAGTACCAGGATGGCAGCAAAATTGGCGTTTATAGCCCTGAACAGGGAGAGTACCTGTTCATCGAGCCATCCTCAGCGATCATTTTGCTCCAGCAGCAAAAACTGATTGATAAGAATCCCGGGGCAAGCTTGTTGGATATGGGTGATGGTGTAGCTTGCGTAGAATTTCATGCCAAGATGAATATCCTGGATGAAGACATCAGCTCAATGATCGAATTGGGTTTAGATAAACTAGATCAAGATTTTGAAGGTCTTGTCTTGGGTACAGAAGCTGATAATTTCAGCGCTGGTGCAAACTTGTTTATGGTGGTCATGTTGGCCCAGAACCAAGATTGGGAAACTCTTGAGATGGCCGTAAAGAAACTTCAGGATCTCAACCAAAGAATGCGGTATTCTTATAAACCAGTGGTTGCTGCACCGGCAGGATTGGCTCTCGGAGGTGGTTTGGAAATTATCATGCACACCAACCGGGTAGTGGCGGGTGCCGAACTATATACGGGACAGGTGGAGATCGGACCTGGAGTTATCCCTGCAGGAGGAGGCACAAAGGAGTTATTACGACGGATATTAAACCCTGCCATGCGTACCAAAAATGTTGAAGCGCTTCCATTCCTGATGCGAATAATCGAGTTGATTGGAATGGCAAAAGTCGCTACCAGTGCTGAGGAAGCGCGCGAGTTCGGTTTTCTCGGTCCCTGTGACCGGATTGTTTTGAACAAGGACCACTTGCTGGCAGAGGCTAAGAAAGAAGTGCTGAACATGGTTAATTCCGGGTATGCGGCGCCGCTCCCAGAGAAGATTTATGCTGCCGGGCGTGATGGTTTGGCCGCATTGCAGGTTGGCATCTTCATGTTCCGGGAAGGCAAGTTTATGACTGACCATGAAGCGTTGATCGTAAATAAAGCTGCCCATGTGATGACTGGGGGAGAAATCAGTCGACCATCTTGGGTAGATGAACAATACATTCTGGACCTTGAGCGAGAGGCTTTCCTTTCCTTATGTGGTGAAGAGAAGACCCAGGAAAGAATGTGGAATCTCTTGCGAACCGGGAAACCATTAAGGAATTAGGAGAGATAGCTATGAATAGTCTAGATGCAAACCGGGATGCTGTGATTGTTGCTGCTGCACGCACCGCTGTTGGTAAGGCTAAGCGGGGAAGCCTGGCTACGACACGTCCCGACGAAATGGCAGCTGCAGTGATCCGTGATTTACTAAAGAGAGCTGCAGGTTTGGATCCAGCGGAAATCGATGATGTCATCTTCGGCTGTGCCTTTCCAGAAGGAGAACAGGGGATGAACATGGCTCGCATGGTTTCCTTACGCGCTGGATTGCCGCAATCCGTGCCAGCAGAGACTGTGAACCGATTCTGTTCCTCGGGCCTGCAGACGATCGCCCATGCTGCCAATGCGATTATGGCCGGTCAAGCAAAGACGATCATCGCGGGAGGCACCGAATCGATGACGATGGTGCCGATGACTGGATTAAAGTTTGCCCCCAATCCCTTTTTAGCAGCTGAATCTCCAGTGTTATACACCAATATGGGGCTTACTGCTGAGAATGTGGCTGAGAAGTATGGAGTAAACCGTGAGGATCAAGATAGCTTTGCGCTCCGCAGCCACCAGAATGCCAATCGAGCGGTGGAAAGTGGTTTATTCGATCCTGAGATAGTCCCTATAGATGTGGAGATCTTAGAGCCAGGTTCCAATGGTGACGCGCCTCTCAAGCGCTCTTTTACCTTCCAGCGTGATGAAGGTCCGCGAGCGGACACCTCGCTTGAGGCTCTGGCGAAGTTAAGGACAGTGTTTAAAGTTAATGGAACTGTCACGGCTGGTAATTCATCTCAAATGTCTGATGGTGCTGCTTTTGTTATGGTTATGTCTGAAGAAATGGTTAAAGAATTGAATATTATACCATTGGCACGTATGGTATCGTATGCTGTTGCAGGTGTTGATCCGCGAATTATGGGTATGGGTCCTAAAGAGGCTATTCCAAAAGCAATTAAACAAGCAGGATTAACTCTCAATGATATTGATTTATTTGAGCTAAACGAAGCATTTGCCTCACAAAGTCTAGCTGTAATAAAAGAGTTAAATCTGGATATTAATAAGGTAAATGTAAATGGAGGTGCAATATCTCTAGGACATCCACTTGGTTGTACCGGAACAAAATTAACTATATCGTTATTAAACGAGATGCG
>JAUWLJ010000305.1 GCA_030613705.1 Chloroflexota bacterium | reverse complement strand
AATTTCAATTCTGATTATCTTACCACTTATCAAAATCCAGGACATGTATTCCATCCGGTTACCTGAGCCTTTATTTCATCCCGTTCCAATGCAGCTTGTTCTCTATGAGAGAAGATAAACCTAAGCTGCATGACTTCCTTTTGCAATTCAATTCTAAGTCTTCCAGACCGGTGCGGGTAGTAAAAGAGCTGCCCATTAGGGACAGCTCTGTGCTCACTGTGGAGAAAGATAAACAGCTTTCAGTTTGGATTAGGGGATCTCTCCGGCTAATTCTTTCTCAATCACCTGCTGGAAAATCTCGAATGGTTGGGCACCTACCACGGCGATCCCGTTGATGAAAAATGTCGGCGTTGAACGAACACCCAAATTTGCGGCGAAATCGAAATCAGACTGGACTTCCTGCTGGTAACGGCGGCTCACAATACATTCTTGGAAAGCTTCTTCATCCATTCCCAGCTGGCTGGCATACTCCTGGTAGGCCTCAGGACTCAGGCCAAGCTCCATACTGAACAGCTTATCGTGATAATCCCAGAAAACACCTTGTTCATTGGCACAATTGGCTGCTTCCGCAGCTGGTTTGGCATTGGCATGAATGCTCTCCAGCGGGAAATCTCGATATACAAAACGAATTTGATCCCCGTAGGTATCGAGTAACTGTGAATAAACTTCTGAGTGCCATTGGCGACAGTAAGGACACTCGTAATCACTGAATTCTACAATCGTAATTAGCGCATCTTCTGAACCGAGAAACGGGTCATCGTCTGCTGGGACATCATAGCGCACTACTTGAGGGGTTTCAACCGGGGCACCTGGGTTGGATTGAGCAACAACTGCAGCAGGATCACTGCTCGCGACAGCTGCAGCAGAGGCGGCTTGCGAGGTACCCGGTAAGGGAACCCAGCCGCGAGCCAGGAAGCCAAGACCCAATCCGACGATGAATATCAATGGCATAACGAAGGCGTATAAATGCCACCTGCGCAGTGTTATCGTCACTTCACCAGATTGTGGTTTGGTTTCATCTACTGGTTGTGATTCTTCGAGCGGTGGATCTTGTTCAATATCTTCTGGAGATTGGTTTTCATCGGTCATAATAGTCCGAATTATAACATCTGAGAAAAACTATGGATTAAGGCCATATTAGACTTATGGATATGGCTCGCTGAGCAATGCTTGAATCACAGATTCGGTCTCATGACCGCCGCCTTCCCCAATATGGATGAAACGGATATTCCCCCATTTATCAATCAGGTACTGGGTGGGCCAGTACCGATTGTCGTATGCCCGCCAGATCAAACCCTCATTATCTTGCACCACAGGATAGGGTACGTTCAACTCCCTGACCGCCTGCTTTAGAAGTCCTAGATCGGTTTCATAATCGAATTCTGGGTAATGATTTGCAATCACAGTAAAACCCTGGGAGCCATATTTGTTATGCCAACCCCTCAACGAGGGGATCATATGCTTGCAGTTAATTCAACCAAAGGTCCACATCTCAAGCAAAACGACTTTTCCCTTTAAGTCAACCAGAGTTAAGGGCTGATCCGTGTTCAACCACACATCGTTCGTCCATTCCGGCGCCGGACCCAAATTAGGATAGGAAATGGTGGCTTGTGTTTCAACCACAGGTTGCAATGTGGGTTTGGGCTCTTGAGTACTCTCAGAGCCAGCCCTTTCTCCAGAATCCAAATCTCGTTGGGTTTCGATCGACACCTGTTCCTCCCCCATGCTACACCCCGCCAGTAACACCACTCCAACCAATAATACCTTGCGCCACATATCCTGATACCTCCGAGGCTTTGCACCCCCAAAAACCATTAAAGTGAAGTCGGATTGTATCAGGCGATCCTTACGAAAGAATTAACACTTCAACAAAGATCGTTTCCAGCACGTTATTTTCGCATCGAATTAAAGAGATTTTAATCAGCCTGGCTCATGACTGGCTCAGATTCCACCTTCTCCCCAGCAGGTGCCTCAGAGTCATCAGGCGACTCCGGGGATGGCATCGCATCTGGCAGCTCGTCCTCTACATTCCGCACGTGTGGATTGAGATACCCAGCCCCGGCTACCAGGATGCTGACCGCCCCAACGACGATGAACATTAAACCTGTCCCCCTTCCAGGACCGACTCCGATCAGCTGACCCACACTATCCGCTAGTGCACCCCCTTCAAGCAGCAGCGGTCTGAAAACCCGGTCCGCCAATGGACCAGCGACAATGTACGCCAGGGGAGTCATCGACGAGGCGATCATCCTGCGGACGGCGAAAACGCGTCCCTGAACATCAGGGGCCACCTTGCTCTGCCAGATAGCCTGGCTGGAGCCGTTGATGATCGGCATGGTAAACATCAGAAAGAAGCCAGCCACTGTCATAACCGGTATCAACGGGCTGACCCCCATCAGGGAAAAAAAGAATCCGGCCAGCATCAAAAATCCCAAAACGCCATGAATGCGGCGCTTGGGACCACCCCAGGTGCTCATCACCAGGGTGCCAATCAGCATCCCCACACCTACGATCGAGAGCAGGTAACCCAGCACATCTGCCGAGGGCATATCCATGATCATCGGCATAATCAGGGGCATGATCAGTCCAGTGACAAAGTTGAAGGCCGCGAAAATGAGCAGCAGACCTAACAGCCCAGCCCGGGCGGAAATGTATGTCCAACCATAAAATGCTTCTTTCCAAAGCGAGCCTTTACCTTCTTCTCCCGCTTCGCTCCTTTCAGGACTGGGTACCCGCACGACCAGCAAGGTCAGGACGGCGAAGAGATAGGTGGCAAAGTCAATCACGATCACTCCCCCCAAACCGACCGTCACGAAAAGTGCGCCAGCAGCTGCTGGCGCGAACAGATGTGACATCGCTTCACCGATCTGCACCATACCGCTGGCGCGGCCGAGCTGCTTTTTGGGCACCAGCAGCGTAGTCACGGCCGAGTAAGCTGGCCATTGGAAGGTGCTGAATGCAGAATTTAAGGCCGTGGCCAGGATGATGTTCCACACCTGCAGGTTGTCCGTCATATAAAGGACGGCGACCAATAACGTTGCCAGACCCGCCCCAGTATCGCTCATGATCATCACCCAGCGGCGATCCCAGCGATCTACCAGGGCGCCAGCGAAGGGGGAGACCAGCAGATTGGGGATGACGAAGGCCAGCAGGTTCATGGCAAACAGCGTCACCGAACCGGTCTCTTGGGAGATCCACACTCCCAGGGCAAACCCGGTTAAACCAGAGCCGATCGGCGAAACCAGCTGTCCGGACCAGATGACGAAGAACGTGCGCATGCCTTTGGCGATTGGG
>JAUWLJ010000284.1 GCA_030613705.1 Chloroflexota bacterium | reverse complement strand
CATCGCCTTCACCAGTAAAACCATGACAGGATGAGCAATTCGCCTGGTACAGAATTTCACCCTCAGCTATTGCATCTGGATTCCCAGTAAAAGGATTTGCCAGGCCGGCAAACTCTTCCGGGACACCAGGATTTCCTACCGGATCATCCTCCCCAAAAAAAGAATTCTGGGTGGCTATACCTCCACAAGCAGAAAGAACCAGGAGGGTGATTATCAGAGCGACGAACAACAGATTGAATCTTAATTCCACTTATTCATCCACATCTTCAAGCACAGCAAGGATTTCTGTGCTGTGGTTTGCTGGTTTGACTTTTTCAAATACTTTCAATATATTCCCATCTTCGCCGATCAGGAAAGTAGTTCGCATCACGCCTTCATATTCACGACCATAGAGTTTTTTCAATCCCCAAGCACCATACATCTTGATCACCTCCCGGTCTGGGTCTGCAAGGAGGGTAAAGGGCAGCTCGTATTTAGCCCTGAAATTTGCATGCGACTTTGGGGAATCTGGACTGATTCCAAGGATTGTTACTCCCACATCTTGGTAGGCAGAATAATCATCTCTAAAACCACAGGCTTCCTTGGTACAGCCAGAAGTATTATCCTTTGGATAAAAATACAAGACCACTGGTTTTCCACGGTAATCAGAAAGTGTATGCATTCGACCTTCATCATCGGATAAAGTAAAATCGGGGGCTTGACTCCCAGCTGAGATAGTCATGGTTAACCTCCTGTGTTGAGTTTTTCAGCATTCATTTGTTGTATCAGGGCAGTTTAGCGATCAGTTTGCCCATTGGTGCAGTATCGTAACCTGGTAAAGCAGCAACCATTTTGCGGAAATCGCTATCTTCAAGCACCTCGAACAGCGGCTCCAGTAAGGATTGACCAACATATTCTTCAGGAATAATCAAATCATAACGTTCCTCGACCAGCGGAATAAAATCAAGATCAAGAGATTGCGTGACGGCCTCGATCCCCATCCCACAATCTGCCCTTCCAGACGCAATAGCTGCTCCCACTGCTAAATGAGTATATTCTTGATGCTGGTAACCCAGGATAGACTCCTTGGATATACCCAGCTTTTCCAGCTGATAATCAAGTAGCAATCGAGTCCCAGCCCCACGTTGCCGGTTAACAAACGTCACATCCTCCCGGGTGAGATCACCTAAAGCTCGAATACGCTTCGGATTTCCCTTCCGAATAAGCAAACCTTGTGAGCGACCGACCAGGGCAATAATCCTTACTGGAACATCCGGCAGATATTGGCTGACATAGGACAGATTATATTCACCTGTTTCTGGGTCTAAGAGGTGTGCCCCAGCGAGATGTGCTTCATGGCGGCTCAGCGCGACCAGACCAGCTATGCTGCCCACATTTGCCGCGGCGAGTCGTCGCTTCGCGCCATACAAGAATTGAGCCAAGATATCCAGAGTGATGTCATGCGAGCCGGTGGCAAATATCGTGCTATCAATCTCCTCAAGGGAGCGGTAGAGACGTACCTCCAGATCTGAGCCAGCAGGCATCCCTTGGGAGCCGCGTGGCAGTAGCACTAATCCATCGGCTCTAACCAAGGATGTGATCACACCGGCTCCACGAGCCAAGGGGGCGGCAAGGATTCGTTCCCCAACTCTACCTACGGCCACTCGAACAAAATCATCATCTCCAGCTGGTGATGTGATTTTCCTGGTCAAGGTCGCCTTGATTGTTGGTGGGCTGATAGAGGAGCGACCTAACCACCTGGCTAGCAACGGTTCGACAAACAGCTCCCCGGTAATTGCAGCTGATACTGGATATCCCGGAACACCGATGATCGGTGTTGACTTTAAACTTATCTCTTCCTTTTGGTCTAAATTTTTCAAATCCGTTGAGTGGATCATTCCCAAGATTACGGGGTGACCTGGACGGACCGCCACCCCATGGACCATTAAGTCGCCCAGTGCTTGAACTACCTGCGCTGAATAGTCTTCTGACCCAGCTGACGAACCTGCATTGAGCAAGATCAGATCGTGGTCCCGCGCGGCCTGGCGGACAATGGCACATATTTGATCGAAATCATCTGCTGCAATCGGAAGCTGCGTTGCTTCTCCACCCCACTCGATGATTTGACCGGCTAAGACGAGTGAATTAAATTCGATGATCTCTCCTGGTACCACCTGGCTGCCAATCGGAACTAATTCGCTCCCAGTTGGCAAGATCGCGACCCTCGGTCGCCGGGCTACCTTTACCTGTGAATTCCCGCTGGCAGCAATTACACCCAGATCGACTGGTCGCAATTTGTGGCCGGTTGGTAACACCAACTGGGTAGCCACAATATCCTCCCCCATCGGGCGGACATGCATCCAGGGGGTCACTGCAGACCGGATGCGGATTGCATGCGGTTGGCGCACCTGGGCTGCTGGGCCACCATTCGTATCGAGTGGTTCAACATTTTCAATTGGGATGACCGCATCAGTGAATTCGGGGATCGGATCGCCAGTATCGATATAAACTACCTCTTCACCGGTGAGCAGTGTGATTGGTTGGGTCGGCATAGCACCCTCGGTCTCGACTGCCCGCACAGCAAAACCATCCATCGCAGAAGCGTGGTAATGAGGTGAAGATAATTTCGCCCATACCGGGTCAGCTAATATCCTACCGATAGCCGACACATTAATAGGTATCTTCTCAACGCCCAGTACACCCCACAATTTTACTTTTATTAATGCGCTCTCCAAGCGAGCATTCGCCTCTGGAAGAGGGATATCTTCTAAATACATTGGTTACCAAACCACTCAATCTGGGAGATACTTCCGTAGAGGTGAAGGCAAGAAATGATTGGTCCAGGGCAATAATTCAGCAAAAGCCTCCAAATCAAAACCTCCTTGTACTTCTCTGCGGCTTAAATTATAAACAGTACCATTGGAATGATTCGAGATATTGCCAACACCAACCGCGGCCCGGTAACCATAATCGAATACCTTGCTCGAAACATATATATCCAACGATCCAAAAGGATATGCCAATGAGAAAACTTTAATCCCCAGGGCATCTTCAATATCCAACCGCGAGCGAAGGATTTCATTTCGCACCAGGGTATGGTTCTGGGTTAACTCCGTATGAGTCATGCCATGGCTGCCGACCTCCCAACCGTGATTGAGTAATTCTTGCAGCTCTTCCACTTGGAGAAAACCATCCGAGTTCAGCCGGTTGGCGACGATATACACAGTCCCAGTAAAACCATAACGCTCCATAATGGGGACCGCATTATCGAAAACATCTAAATAACCATCATCGAAGGTGATCACTATCGGCCTGCGTGGTAATGAATGTCCCCTATTGATATGGTCAACCAAATCCTTAATCGTGATTGGGGAATAACCCCAGTAACGCAGCTGCTCCATTTGATCCTTGAAATCGATCACAGAAACAGAATAACGGCTATCAGCTGAGCTATCGCTGGATATACGGTGGTAAAGCAGAATCGGAACAGTTACTACCCGCCCCTTTTCCAGGCTCTCGGCACTTACCTCCGCTGGTAACCCAGTCAGGCAAAAGATTAATATGATCGATACGAATACTATGAATGGCTTCATCACAGATTCCAACCACTTAAAATCGCAACACATATTTTATCGCCTTTATCGAAAATATGTGCAAACC